>JBEDKU010000728.1:0-13799 GCA_041172045.1 Verrucomicrobiota bacterium
CGTGGATGAAACGGCATGGATGAGTTGTGGCTCGCTGCTGGGTCCGGGCAATATCGTGACGCTCGCCACCGAGGATCTGCCGGCGGATCCCACCGGCCGCTACGACAAGGACGGAGTGTTCACCCGCGACAACCAACGCGGGCCCTTTCTGTTTTATTTCAAAGGCAACGGCACTCCCGACATGCGCGATGAGGACAGTCGCGCGGTGTTCTGGACCGGCTTTCAAAGCCATTGGGGGTTTTGGGCGGATAGCGGGCTCGGCGTCATGCCAGGCCGCCTCGCCACCGACAACTTCACGCTCAGCTTCACCTGGAGCATCTGGGGCGTGCGTTTCCTCTACCACCGGCTGGGCCTCGGCGGCGACATGGGCGACGTGATGCGCGCCACCCTCAACAATTCTAGCAGCTATGGCGGGTTTTATCCCTATGTCACCGGGGGGACCACCAATGGCGACAAAAACGGCCGGCTCTGGATCAGCCACATGGGCGACCCGACGCTCCGGCTTTTCCCCGTGCGCCCGCCCCGCGCTCTCACCGCCACTCCATCGGGAGCCGCAGGCGTCGCGCTCACATGGACCACTTCCGACGACACCGGCTTGCAAGGCGTTCATATCGATCGCGCGCCCGCTCCGACCGGGCCCTGGACCCGGCTCACAGCCGCCGGCACTCCGCATTCGGGAAATACTTATATCGACACTCCGCCATCGCCAGGCGACTGGACGTACTCGGTTCGCGCCGTCAAACTGGAGACCACTCCCTGCGGCACCTACCTGAATCCCAGCCTCGGCGCCACCATCACCGTGCGAACCGGCACCGCCTCCGCCGCGCTTGCCATCACGACCACCTCACTCTCTCCTGCCAATTGGCAAACCACCACCCCTGTCACCCTCCAAGCCACCGGTGGCAACCCGCCATACGCTTGGTCGCTCGTCGGCGGCGCTCTGCCCGCCGGAATGACGTTGTCCGCGAACGGCGTGATCACCGGCGCGCCCACCCGCGGCGGAGTCACCCATCAACCGGTTTTTCAAGTCAGTGATTTTCGCGGTGCCTCCGCCCGGCTTGCCTATCAACTGGGCGTCACCACCCGCCGGATTCTATCCGTGCCTGTCGATGCCGACACGATGGCGAAGAGCGCCGTTAGTTTCAAGGATTACAACTACGGAACCGCCACCGGCCTGACGATCGTCAAGTCGGCCAACAGCTCCCCCCTCTACACGGATTCGATCGGCTTCCTGCGATTTGTGCTGCCCGCCCTCGCCGTGGGCGAACGCCTCGAAGCGGCCCGGCTCAGGCTCACATTCGGCGGCGGCACCGCCACCACGACGACCACCACCCTCAGCGCCGGGCTGCTCGCCGACTCCGCCGACGTCTGGATCGAGGGCACTCTTGCCGGCTCCGCGAGCACCGGCACGGCGCTGACCTACACCAACCGACCGACCGCCCTGAACCCCGGCGTGGCGGCCGCCACATTGTTGGGCTCCTTCGCCCCCAACCTCCCGATCAGCCTGGATGTTTTCCCGCAATGTGTCGCGACTCTGGCGGATGATCCGGCGCGAATCCTCGGCCTTGTGCTCAGTTCCAACACCATCTCCAGCCTGTCGGTCTGCAGTCGCGAAAATCCGCCCGACGCCCGTCCCGTGGTGGATCTTTACCTCACCCACCAACCCCTCATCACTCTCTCGCGCCCGCTGTCGGGTTCCGCGACGATTCCTTCCGGCCAAGGCCTTGTCCTGGCTGCCAGCGTGACGGACACCTCCGCAGTCACCCACACCTGGAGCCAACTCAGCGGTCCCGGCGTCGTGGCTTTTGAAAATGCGAATCGCGCCAGCACCACGGCCACCTTCTCCGCGCCCGGCCATTACCCGTTGCTCCTCACTTCGGACGATGGCGAACTGGTCAACCAACAACCCGTCGATGTCCAGGTTTCCGCCGGCACCTCCACCAAGTCCGACAACCTTGTCGTCCATTATCGCTTCAACGAAAGCAGCGGTGCCATCGCGGCGGACTCCGCGCTCGACAGCGTCGCCCATCCCGCCACGCTCGGCAACACCATCGGCCTTCTCTGGTCCCCCACCGGAGGACGCAGCGGCGGCGCCTTGAATTTCTCCACCAACAATCTCTCCCTGCAGACTCCGGATCAGGACGCGCTCGACAACACCAACCGCCTCACCCTGGCGCTCTGGGTCAAACCGACGGCGGGAACCCTCGATGCCAATCCACGCGGGCTGATTTCCAAGCGCGTCGCCTACAACGATCAGGATGCCTACTCGATCTACATGCAAAACGGGCAGGTGTACGCCCGCTTCAATGGAGGAAACATTACCGTCTCCACCACCACCGCGGTTCTCACCGGCGGCGCTTGGACGCATGTCGCCGCGGTTTACGACGGCACCCTGGCCGGCACCGCGAACTGCGTGAAAATTTACATCAACGGGGTGGCGGTCCCGGTGACCGGCGGCAATGAAACCGACGCCTCCATTCCCAACACCACCTCGTCGCTCTGGATCGGTCAGTTGGGTGGCGCGGTATCCTACACGTTCCAAGGTCTGATGGACGAGGTGCGCCTCTACCGCGGGCGGGCGCTCGGCGCGTCCGACGTGGCCGATCTGATGGCTGCCGGGGCACCGCGCCTGACGATCAGCGCTCCGGGGAATGATCCCGTTTCCGGAGAGGCATTCGCCCTCACTGCGACCCTGACAGACGCAGGCGTTCCAATTTCCGCCGACTCGGTTTCCCTGCAATGGAGCAAAACCACCGGCACACCGGGCGTCGCATTCTCCACGCCGACTACTCTATCCACCACCGCCACCGCCACAGGTGCCGGCCCTGTCGGCATTCGCCTCACCGCCGACGACGGTGCGGTCGCCACGTTTGTCGAAACCGGCATCCACATCAGCGCCTCATCCGTGAATTACGCCGCCTGGGCCGGGCAGATCACCTGGCCGGCCGGCGCCGACTCCAGCCCCTCGGGCGACCCCGACGGCGACGGTTTTGCAAACCTGCTCGAATACGCGTTCAACTTCGATCCGCTTGCCGCCGATCCCGCAACCCATCAACCCTCCGTCTCCATTTCAGACGGGCATCTGGCGTTTTCCTTCACTCGCGACCCCGCGCTCAACCCCCTCACCTACGAAGTCCAGGCCAGCCCCGGCCTCGGCACCAATTCCTGGGAGCCGATCGCCCGCGCCACCGCCGGCGGCACCACCACCGACGTGAACAACGGCACCCTCAGCATCGATGAAACGACAGACGGCGACCTCCGCCGCGTCACCGTGGTGGACGCCACTCCGCTTGCCAGCGAGTCGCGCCGCTTTCTGCGGCTTCAAGTCACGCATCCCTGATGCCGCCAACCCATCATGCACTTCATGGAATCAAAAATCCTGTCACTTCTCCTCACCTTCGCCTGCGCGACGGGCGTTGTGTCTCTCGCCCCCGCACTCCAGGCGGCACCCGGCGACTCCCAGGTCGCAAAATGGAAGGACAACCACACCGCCGTCTTCCTGCTCATGTTTTCTGACAGCGTGCCGAGCCACTATCAGATCGTGGTGCCGGAGTTGTTGAAGCGAAATTTGATCGCGACATTCTACGTGAATCCAGGTGGTAACAAGTGGAGCAACAGCAAGGACCCGACTCCCCGCAATCAATGGGAGAAGATCATCCCCAAGACCGGCATGGTTTATGGCAACCACAGCATGACCCACACCGGCATCAAGGATCCCTCACAGGCCGAGTATGAGATCAGCGAGCCCACCCGCGTCATTCGCAAACTCATGGATCACGATGACAAGCCCCGCCTTGTCTCCTGGAACATGCCCGGTGCCGTCCCCTGGAAAATCACCCCCGAGGAAACCGCCGCCCTGCTCAAGAAAAACCACCTGATCGACAAGCCAAAATTCGACGCCAAACACGGTGCCGTCTTCGGCATAAAAACGATTCCCGAAATGCTGGCGCTGGCCGACAAGGCAATCGCTGAAAAAGGCATGGAATACCTGATCATTCACGGCGTGGAGCGCCGGGCCTCCGAAGGCGATCCTGCCTGGAGTTGGCAGGATTACTGGGCGCTCGACAAGGACGTCTTCCGCGGTGTGCTCGACGGCATCGTCGAGCGCAAAGAGAAGGGCTCGCTCTGGGTCACCGACCACATCTCCCAGCACAAATACGAAATGGAGCGCGACAACCAGCCGGTGTTCCAAGTGCAGCAAGCCACCGACCGCGAAATCCAGCTAACGATGACCGGCACCATGGACCACGCGCTCTACGATCTCCCGCTCACCGTGATGACCACCGTGCCCGCCACGTGGACCTCCGCCACCGTCACCCAAGGTGCCAGCCGCTGCACCGTTCCCGTGGTCAAGGGGATCATCACCTACGATGCGCTGCCCAACGGCGAGCCGATCATCGCGACCCCATTGGGCACCGTCGCTATGAAACGTTTTTTCAGCGAGACCAGTTTTTGGAATCAGCCGCTCGGCCTGAATCCCGAGATTGATCCGGAGTCGGAGCAGTTGCTGAAATTCATGGCCAAGGCCGACGACCGCGGATTCTGGCTGAGCCTGCACAAGTGGACCATCCCGGTTTACGAAGTGGACCGGAATACCCCGCGCCGGAAGGTTCACCGCCGTTTGCGGGCGGACAGTCCTGGTCTTACACAGCGAAGTGTCCCGTATCTGACGCCGGATCACCCTCTGGGCCAGGGGAAGGAATTCGCGGCCGATGCGGAAGCGGGCCTCGTGCCGATTCCCGATGACGCGCTTCCGGATCCCCAAAGCGACGCGCACATCGCGCTGGTGGATTGGGAGCAGGGATGGATCTGGGAGATGTGGGCCGCGCGCCGCCGTGACGACGGAGACTGGGAGTCTAACACGGGCATGAAATACCGCGCGGATGGCAGCGGCGTGTTCGACCGGAAAGACCTTGCCGTGCATAACGGCGAGAGCATCCACCCGTATGGCCCGTGTCGCGCGGCCGGGGTGCCCGAATTGGCCGGTCTCATCATGCACGACGAAATCCTCGCGGGACGCATCAAGCACAAACTCTCCTTCGCTACCCAGGCCGCCGCGTTGCAACGCTTCGTGCATCCGCCCGCCTGCTGGACCGACGGAGGTTGGCGCGACGGCCTGCCGCAAGGCGCGGTGTTGCAACTCGACCCGACCTTGGACCTCACCCCATTCCATCTATCGCCCAGCGCGCAGGTCGTGGCGCGGGCGCTCCAGGAATATGGCGCGGTGTGCGTGGACGTCGGCGGCGGACACCCGTTGTATGCCGAGGGACTCTATGGCGATCCCCGGAAAAGAACCTGGGATGGTCTGCTCGACGGAAACGATCTCATCGCAATCAAAATGTCCCATTACCGCGTCATCAAAATGGAGGCCGTCGTCCCCGAAGGCATGGGCCGCCGTACGCCGGGGACCATCTTCGGCGGACAAGACCATGAGTAACCGCCACGGTGACCCATGGAACCATCCTCTCCACCGCGCGGCATTTTTTGCGGCCAAAAATCCAAGACACTCACAACACCGAAACTCAACATGACCATGCAGTTCTCCATCGCCATTCTTCTATCCGCCGTCCTGGCCGGCCTCGCGCCGGCCCAAATCACCGAAGGTCCTCCGCCCAAGGCCAAGCCTTCCGAAGCCGGCTGGGGTTTCTATCAGGGGTGGGCCGAAGGTTGGTCCGGCCAGCACCAAAATCTACTCGCCCGCACCGCTCAAGGCGGCGTGGACATCATGTTCCTTGGCGATTCCCTCACCGCGCTCTGGGACAAGGAGGGCAAAGCCATCTGGGACGCTCATTTCGCCCCTTTGAAAGCGGCCAACTACGGCATCGGCAGCGATAGCACGCGCCAGATCATCTGGCGCCTGGAAAACGGCGAGCTCGACAATCTCAACCCGAAACTCGTGGTCCTGATGATCGCTACAAACAACCTCTACAGCGACCATAACTCCGGCACCGACGCCGAGATCGTCGAGGGCATCGCTAAGATCAGCAGCCTCATTCACACCAAAGCCCCAGCCGCCAAAATCCTGCTGCTCGGAGTGCTCCCTCGCCAGAACGCGTACTTCATCGACCGCGCCGCCGCGCTCAACAAGGGCTTGTCCGCCTATGCCGCTCAAAACAAAATCCAGTTTCTCGATGCCTCCGCCAAGTTTCTGAGTGCGGAGGGCGCCATCAATCCCGCGCTCTATAAACCCGACCAGATTCATCTTTCCACCGAGGGCTATCAAATTCTTGGCGATGCGATCCAGCCTGCCATCACCGCGCTGCTGAAACCCTGAACCTTTCCCGGCCTTCCTTGCTACCTATGACGACTTTCACCAAGCCTCTTCTCACCGGAGCCCTGGCTCTCGCCGCGACCCTCGTGGCGTCCGCCCAATCTTACACGTGGAAACCGGTTCGCATCGGCGGCGGCGGTGCCACCACCACGATCCAGGCGCATCCCAAGGTGAAGGACCTCTACTTCATCACGACCGACGTCGGCACACCCTATCGTTGGAACGCCACCGAACAGCGCTGGGAGGGCATGTTCTACAAAAGCGGCTTCAAGGGTTGGGAAAACCGCAGCGCCGCCGCCCGTCTCGCGTTCGATCCCAGCGACGTCACCGGCAACACGCTCTATGCGACCACCGGCGGCATGTGGTCCGTGGACGGCACCGTCCTGAAGTCCGTCGATCGCGGCAATACGTGGAGTGACTGCCAGATCCGCCTCGATGTGAACCCCAACAAGGAGCAGGGTGCCGGCCAGCGCATCGCCGTGGATCCGAACAACAGCGGCGTCGTCTATGTCACCACGCGCGGCGCCAAGGATTCGAAAATTACCGAAACGAACGGCACCTTCAAATCCACCCGCGGCGGCGAACCCGGCTCTTGGGAAAAAGTGAACGATCTTTGCGGCAACTTTGTCCTCTTTGACCCCCGCATGGCCGACGGCCTCACCCCCACGATCTACATCGGCACCTCGGAAGGCGTCCAGCGCAGCACCGACGCCGGCGCGACGTTCACGCTCATGCCCGGCAGCCCGCCCCAGGCCACCCGGGTTGATATCCACTCCAGCGGCATCCTTTATGTCACGGCCGGCAACCCGTGGACCGGCAAGCCTAACGGCGGCGTCTTCAAATGGAGCAACAACGCCTGGACCACCATCAGTCCGCCCACACCTGGCACCTACTCGGCCATCGCCGTCAATCCTCAGAATAAAGACCAGGTCGTCGTCAGCAGCAGTTCGTTTTCCCCGTATCGGTTCGACCATTTCCGAAGCAAGGACGGCGGTGCGACGTGGTCCCCCATGAACAAGGCCCACGACAAAGCCGAAGCCCCGTGGTACGACTCGTCCATCGGCCAGGCCACCAGCACCTTCTGCTGGGATCCCTTCAAGCCGGCCACCGTCTGGTTCACCGATTTTTTCTTCGCCTATCAGACAGCCGACATCTGGGCGGAACCCAAGGTGACATGGAAATCGCAATGCGCCGGCCATGAGGAAACCGTCGCCATCGGCAATCTGCTCGCTCCGGGCTCCGGCCCCAACGTCCTGCTTTCCTCGGTCGCCGACATCGGCGGTTGGGACCACAAGTCCCTCGTCGAACCGCCTGTCGTCGGCATGATGAAATTCTTTCCCCACATCTGGACCAAGACCATCAGCGGCAGCGGCAACATGACCGGCGTGGCCGTGCAGGAAAGCAATCCGAACTTCATCGCCCGCGTCGGTCGCATCTCCTGGGACGGTGCCGCTTATTGCGGCTACTCCACCGACGGCGGAACCACCTACAACCAGTGGAAAAGCCCGGCCGACGCCGCCGGCGGTCGCATCGCCGTTTCCGCCACCAGTGAAACCATGGTCTGGGTCACCCAGCAAAACGGCTCCTACCGCTCCACCGATCGCGGCATCACCTGGACGCCCATCACCACGTTGCCGAAGGGCATCCTCATCGGCGGTAGCAACGTCTTCTCCACCGGCCCGCGCTTCCCGCTGGCGGCCGACAAGGTGAGCGGGAAAAAATTCTACGTCTATCATTACGGTCGCGTGCATGTGAGCACCGACGGCGGCGAGACCTTTTCCCCCGCAGCCACCATTCCCCACTCCTACCCGACCGACCCTCTCACCCTCGAAACCACGCCCGGCAAGGAGGGTGATGTCTGGATCGGCATGTTGAAACAAGGCCTGTTCCACTCCACCGATTCCGGTGCCAAGTTCACCAAGATCGCCGGCATCGAGAGCGTGGATTTCCTGGCCGTGGGCAAAGCCTCGCCGTCCAATCCGGAAGTCCCGGCCGTCTATATTCTCGGCAAAATGGGCGCGGTTGAGAAGAGCCTTTTCCGCTCCACCGACAACGGCGTCACTTGGACCGATCTCGGGCTCCCCGACATCGGCAAGACTCCCTTCTGCATGGCGGCCGACCGCCTGGAGTATGGCCGGGTATTCTTCGGCACCACTGGCAATGGCTTTCTATCAGGAGTGATCGATTCCTCCGCCGCCGCCAAATGATTTCCAGAAACGCCATCGTTGTTTCCGCAAGTAATTGACCCGCAACGTCGTTACCCGCTGTTATCCACATAGTATAATCCGATGAAATCTCGACATCGTCCGTCCGGCTGGTTTGTGGTTCTTTTCTTGACCACGACTGTCGGCTTCTCGCAGGTGGCGGCCCCGTCACCTTCCCCTGCGACGGTTCCCATCGCCTCGCCCACTGCCACTCCGGATAAGGAGGATCCCGCTGTTCCCGTGCCACGTTTGAACATGGTGTCCAAGGACGGGCCTTACATGATGGTTCGCCACAAGGAATACGTTGATCGCATCAAACAATCGCCTCCTCAGATCGCCTTCTTTGGTGATTCGATCACTGAATGGTGGATGTTTGATTTCACAAAACGTTACGGCCAATACGGGGCCTTTAACTTTGGTGTTGGAGGAGACAAAACCCAGAATCTGCTCTGGCGCATTTGCAATGGCGAAATGGACATGAAGCCCAAAGTCGCGGTAGTCCTGATCGGTACCAACAACCTCAGCGACAATCCGGATCGGATCGCGGCAGGGATCACCAAGATTGTGCGGACGATTCAGGAAAAAAGCCCCGACACCAAGGTTCTGCTGCTTGGGATCTTTCCTCGCGGGTGGGACGTAAATGAGTATCACTGGTATGTGCCAAGAATCGCAAAGGTGAATGGCACTCTTGCAAAGCTGGATGATGGCAAGAAAGTGCGGTTTTTGGACATAGGAGATAAATTGTTGGAACCCGATGGGACGATATCGAGAACGGTATTTAAGGACGGACTCCACCTGACGAGCCTGGGTTACCAGCGCTGGGGAGATGCCATGCAGCCACTTTTGGAAGAAATGGTTGGCAAGCCAATGCCCTACATCGCACCGACACCAGAAGCGGTGATACCGCCCCAAGAGGGCAACCGCGCGGTCAGGTGATTTTGAACCACCATCCCAATCTTTTACCACAACCGGGTCCCGCCCGAAACCTCACCTTATGAATATTCCAAAAGTCGCCAGTGCCTTGCTCGTCGGAGCCCTCACCCTGAGTTCCGCGCTCATGGTCCACGCCCAACCCTACACGTGGAAGCCCGTCCGCATCGGCGGAGGCGGTGCCACCACCACCATCCAGGCCCACCCGCTGGTGAAGGATCTCTACTTCACCACCACGGATGTGGGCACGCCCTACCGTTGGGATGCAAAGGGGCAACGATGGGAAGGCATGCTTTATCGATCTGATGTCAGCGGGTGGGATAATCGCAGCGCCGCCGCGCGACTCGCGTTCGATCCAAGTGACGCCACTGGCAACACGCTCTACATCACCACGGGTGGTGCGTGGGCAGTGGATGGCACTGTGCTCAAGTCCGTCGATCGCGGCAACTCCTGGGTCGATTGCCAGATCCCCCTCGATGTCAAACCCAACAACGAACAGGGTGCCGGCCAGCGCATCGCCGTCGATCCGCGCAACAGCTCGGTCGTTTACGTCACCACCCGCTCTTCCAAGGAGGTCGGCGCAACCACCGGCACCTTCAAGACCATCAAGGCCGGCACTCCCGGCTCGTGGGCGAAGATCAGCGATCTCTACGGCAACTTTGTCCTCTTTGATCCCAGCGGCGGCATGATCGATGGCGTCACCAAGACGATCTACATCGGTTGCGCCGACGGCGTCCACCGTAGCACCGATGGCGGCGCAAGTTTTGCCCTCATGCCTGGCAGTCCGGCCCCGGCCACCAAGGCCGCTCTTCATGCCGAGGGCACGCTCTATATCACTGGCGGCACCGCCGGTACCGGCGTTCACAAATGGAACGGTACCACATGGACCACCATCACCCCGCCCACTCCCGGCGGTTATACGGCGGTGGCCGTGAACCCGAAAGACAGCAATCAGGTGGTCGTCAGCAGCAGTTCCTTCAACCCATACCGCTTCATCCACTACCGCAGCAAGGACGGCGGCGCGACCTGGTCGGTGATCGACCACGCGGTCGATCTATCCGAGGCTCCTTGGTTCGCCAGCTCGATCGGCCAGGCCACCGGCACCTTCTGTTGGGATCCCTTCAACCCGACCATGGTGTGGTTCACTGATTTCTTTTTCGCCTCCCAGACCACGGATATCTGGGCGACGCCCAAGGTGACATGGAAACCCCGCGCCGCCGGCCATGAGGAAACCGTCGCGATCGGGACCCTGCTCTGCCCTCCCTCAGGCACTAACATTCTTCTTTCGAGCGTTGCCGATATCGGCGGCTGGGATCACAAATCCCTCACCGAGCCCCCATCGGTCGGCATGATGAAATTCTTCCCGTGGACCCACTCCACCGAATGGGGCAACCTGACGGGAGTAGCCATCCAGGAAACCAACCCCGATTTCATCGCCCGCGTCGGCCGCGCCGGCTGGGACGGCCCCGCCTATTGCGGCTATTCCACCGATGGCGGCAAGACCTACACCAAGTGGACCAGCCCGAAGGATGTCGGCGGCGGCCGGGTCGCGGTTTCGGCCACCAGCGAAACCATGGTCTGGGTCACCCAGCAGAATGGTTCCTACCGTTCCGCCGATCGCGGCGTCACCTGGACGCCGATCACCACGCTGCCCCAGGGAATTCTCATCGGCGGCAGGAATGTTTTTTCCTCCGGCCCGCGCTATCCGTTAGCTGCGGACAAGGTGAACGGCTCCAAGTTCTACGTCTACCACTACGGCCGCGTGTATGTGAGCACCGATGGCGGCGAGACGTTTGCCAAGGCAGGCAATTTGCCAGGTTCCTATCCCACCAATCATCTCACGCTCGAAACCACTCCCGGCAAGGAAGGCGATGTCTGGGTGGGCATGTTGAAAGAGGGCCTGTTTCACTCCACCGACTCGGGTGCCAAATTCACCAAAATCGCCGGCATCGAGAGCGTGGATTTCATGGCGGTGGGCAAGGCCGCTCCCGGGAATCCGACCGTGCCCAGCGTCTATATCCTTGGGAAGATGGGCGACGTCGCCAAGAGCCTCTTCCGCACCACCGACAACGGTGCCACATGGACAAATCTCGGAATCCCCGCGATTGGCAAAACTCCGCTTTGCATGGCGGCCGACCGCCAAGTGTATGGCCGGGTTTTCTTCGGCACCGGTGGCAATGGTTTTCTATTCGGAGAGATCGATCCGTCCGCCGCCGCCAATTGATTTCCGAATGAAACGAACCCATTCGTGATTCGAATCCGGTGCGGAAATCCTTTGTTCAAACAATTTCCCGTGAATTTGAGGGTCGGATGATTTCCAGATTGTCGCCGCAAGCAGCGGCCGCCAATTCGGACATGGTAATTCCAAGCCTTGTCGAGGATTGCCGCCCAAAACCCACCTGTTCCAGCCCAAACCCGATGAAACCCTCGTCTTCCAATCCATTGGTGAATTTTCAAAAATTCAATCTTCATTTCGGAAATTCATTTCCCTCGGTGCTCGCCGTGTGTGGCGCGATGGCCTTGCTTCCGCAGGCATCTGAAGCCGCCAACATTACTTGGGATGGCGGTGCGGCATTGGACAATTGGAACGATCCTGTGAACTGGGGGGGCGACATTCTTCCCGGCGCAACCGACACCATCCTGTTTCGCGACATCGGTCTTCCTGCATCCTCCGTCATCTCCCTCGGTGCATCGCAGACCGTTCGTAAATTGCAGATCGACTCCTACAGCAGCGTCAATTCATTCACCATTGGAAGCGCTGCGGATAACACCGCCGGCTACACCCTCACGCTCACCGATGTCTATCGTGGCGACAACAACAGCAATACCCAAACCATTGCGGCCAACGTCATCCTGGCGGCGGACAGCACCTGGAACATCAACAATGGCTTCAATGGCAGTGTTGCCGTGACCGGAGGCATCGGCAGCGCCTCTGCCGTCACCCTGACCAAGGAAGGATCCAATACGTTGACCATGAGCGGAGCCAACACCTTCACCGGCAGTCTGCGTGTCTTGAGCGGCGGACTGACGCTCAGCAACACCAACGCCTACACGGGCACCACGGCGGCCACGGGCGGAGCTATCACACTTAGTTTTGGCGCGGCCACCGCCACCAATATCATCAACAGTGCCTCCTCCTTGGAACTGGGTGGCATTCGGGGCGGTGGTACCCTGACCGTGAACGGTCGTAACCTCGCCAATGTGGTCAACAGCCAGACTTTCAATGGACTCACGCTCAAGGGGGCTGGCTCCCTGAGCATCACCAATGGCATCGCCAGCGGCAAGACGCTCGTCGCGCTCGGGGCGATCACTCGCAACATCGGATCGTCGGTCAATTTCGCGCAGCCTACCGTGAACACGACAATCAGCGCTCAGAACGGTTTCACCACCAGCACCGGCAACGATGCCGGGAGCATTCTTGGCGGCTGGGCCACCGTTGGTGGCGCCAATTGGGCCACCAACAACGGCACCAACATTGTGGCCTATGCCGCCTACGTCACCGATGCGTGGGCTGCGCTCAACAATACCAACGTCACCACAAGTGGCACGATTGCGGACGATTCGACCACCCACAGTCTTCGCTTCAATGCCGCGGCTGCTAACACCCTCACAATGGGCGGTATTAACACCCTAAGCTCGGGAGGTATCCTCATCACTGCTGCGGTCGGCAATAATCTCACCACCATGACAGGCGGCACGCTCCGCGGATCCAGTGGTGGCGATCTGGTGATCAACCAGCACAACTCCAGCAACAGTCTGACAATCGCCTCGAACATCGCGGACAACGGCACGGCCACCGCGCTCACCAAATCCGGTGTCGGCAACCTCAACCTGACCGGCACTCTGGGTCACTCCGGTGGCACGTTTGTGAATGCGGGCACACTCACTCTGGTTGCCGGTTCCACCGATCCGCTGCTCAATACCGGAGCAATCACGGTGGCCGGCGGGACCTTGAATTTCGGGGCGAGCACGAACCAAACGACCTCCGGAGTGGTTATTCTTGCGACCGGCACGCTCTCAAATGGCACTCTCACCAAATCGGGTGCCAACTTCGATGTGCGGAACGGCACGATCAACACCAAGCTGGCGGGATCCGTCGGATTGGACAAGACCACTTCCGGCACGCTGACGTTCACGAACACGGTCTCCAACACCTTCACCGGCGACACGACGATCACCGAGGGCACTGTCGTCGGCCCTGCGAACGGTTCCATTGCGATCAGCGGCAACTTGATCGTGGGTTCGGCCGGTGGCAGCGGAACGGGTGCTTCCTATTTCAACAATGGCAGCAACGTGAACTTCAACCGCGCCAAAAACGTCACGGTTTATAGCAATGGCTCGGTGAATTTTGGCGGCGGGGCCCAGAACCTTGATGCCGGCGTGTCGATCCTGGG
>JBEDKU010000729.1:0-8225 GCA_041172045.1 Verrucomicrobiota bacterium
CCCTCAGCACCACTACCAACAGTGTTTTTGCCAGCTAGGATGACCGCTTTTTTGACATCCGCCACCGCTCCGCTCGAATTTACCGAACAGTTGCCATCTGAGGGAAGAATTGGAGCACCGCTGCTTTCGTTGCCACTCACCAACCATTGGACAAAAGTCGGACTCGGAGTCTTGGAATAGATTTCAAGACCTGGCGTGGTGCTGTTGGAGTTTTTCCAAACACCGGTCCAATAGCGACTCCCAGGCTGGATACCGGAGAGACCTTTGGAAACGCCATTGACCGACTTGTCGTTGAGCGGTTGGGCACCTGGCGCGAGAGGAAGCCCGGCGGCGTCCGCCGCGATATTTGCTGGGGTTGTCACCCGCTGGTCGGGTCCGGTGGATTTCTGAAGCTCCCCGATGGCGAGCAGGAGCGCCATCCGGGCGTTAGAGCGAGCGACGGCCATCGCCTCACTCTGATTTGAGGACCGGAGCGAGATCGATGAGAGCGTCAGTAGACCGACCGCGATGACGGTCAGTAAAATCATTAGACTGAGGGTCACAATCAATGCGAAACCCCGATTCCTCCGACAACTCGGGATGGCAAAATGTCCAGTATTCATAGGGTTTCAGAATGTATGTATTTACAAAGACTTCTAATCGCAAGCAGCACAATGTTAAATTACCGGGCTGTCGAAATCTGTGGCGGAATGCATATTATTGGACTCCCCGGAGACCACCCAGGATCGCTGCCAAACCTGGAAAGTCAGCCATCACTCCGGATCGGAAAGTCCCAAGCTGGGTGGGTTTGAGGTGGTGATTCGGGAAAATCACGCTAGGTATTCTTCCATGAGATCCTCCTGTGTGTTGACCGTTCTTGGTTTGCTTTGCCTGTCGTCTGTCCGGGCGCAGACCGGGTTCCCGGGCAACCCGACCGTCGGCCCCAGGAAGTTTGCGACGAGGCCGATCGGTGGAAGCGTGAATCCGGGGGCTTCGGTGGATTCCGCCACCACCCGCAATCCCAACGTGCGCTACGTCACGCACATGGTGCTCTACGAAAACAGGATCTGGACCAATACGGAGGGCAAGCCACTGGAGGCCAAGCTGCTGGCCTTCGAGGACCTCGTCGTGGAAACTCCCAGAGGGGCCGCCGAGCCGGTGATGCCCGCGCCTCCCGCGCACCCGACGGTCACGCGCGACGGGAAAATCCGGCTCTTGGTGAACAAGAAGCCCGTCGAAATCGCATTGGAAAAGTTGAGCCTGTCGGACCGGGAGTTCATTGATCAAATGAAGGCGGCACTCGACAAAAAAGCCGCAGCCGGAAGATGAACGGCGGCAGCCATTTGGCCATGGCTCAAAACAGCTCACCCTGAGGCGGGCCAGGACCTTTCCGCTTCAGCGGACTTTCGCAAGGCACGGCTTCAATTTTTCCGGCATACGGTCCGAAGGGCAGTGTCTCGCCGTGCAGGAAGGCAAGACCGTCGTCGAAATCGACCACCGCCAACAGCCGGTCGTGAATCGGGACGACCCACTCGGGCGGTTCGGTCGTGATCGTGGCAAAACAAGGTCCATATTTGTCCGAGTGCTCGAACAGGCCCGCCACCCACATCCATTCGCCATCGGGGCGCTTGAACTCGAACGTTTGTTTGGCTTTACCTACCAGTGGCTGCCACTCGTAAAACGTCGAGATCGGCACCAGGCAGCGTCGGAGGCGCAGGGAGTCCGCCCACGTCGGGGAACTGAATTTATCGGAGCGCGCGTTGTTGATCGCGTCGCTGAACGGGCGGTGAAACCCCCACCGCATGATTTCGGGGCTCAGGCCGGTGCCGTCCGACCTCACCACCACGCCCGACCCGGTGCGGCGGACGAGCGAAGAGGGCAGCTTGGAAATTTCCTCCGACACCACTGCAGCCAACGCCCGTGCTCCGACTTTGGGGCGGACGGTGTAGGCATTGCACATCGCCGGGATGCTGACATGCGGTCAAACGGGAGTGGAAGCTGAAAAAACAACTGCGGCAGGAGCTTCCTGCCGCAGTCGCACACCACTGTTGAATCACACTACTATTCAAGCGGCGACAAAGTCACCGATCACAGGCTTAGGGATTGGCTTTTCCTTCTTGCGAAGGGCGCGGCGCATCTTGGTAAGCGCCGAGTTCTGAAGCTGGCGGATGCGTTCCCGGGTGACCCCGAATTCGCGACCGACTTCTTCCAAGGTCAACGCCTGGCGACCGTTCAGGCCGAAGCGTTCGTCGATGATGCGGCGTTCGCGTTCGTCCAGCACCGAGAGCAGGCCGTCGAGCTCGCCGTGCAGATTCTTGTCGGAAAGCATTTCCAACGGATTTTCCGCGCGTTCGTCGCTGATGACTTCACCGAACTCGGTAGCTTCCCCTTCGTTGATCGGCGCGTCGAGCGATGTCGGGCGATACGACGCCTGCCTGAGCAGGGCGAGCTTGCGATGGGGCAGTCCGACTTCATCGGCGAGCTCCTCATCGGTCGGTTCGCGGCCGAGGGCTTCCGCCAAGATGACCGAGATCCGGCGCATCTTCGCGATTTTATCGACCATGTGGACCGGCAGACGGATCGTCTTCGACTGGTTGGCGAGGGCGCGCTTGATGGATTGTTTGATCCACCACGCGGCATACGTGGAAAGTTTACCGCCCTTTTCGGGGTCGAAACGCTCGACCGCCTTCATCAGGCCGATGTTGCCTTCCGAGATCAGGTCCGTCACGGGCATGCCGTAGTTGGAGTAGTCCTGTGCGATCTTCACCACCAAACGGAGGTTCGCACTGATCATGTGGGTTCGCGCCTTTTCGTCGCCGTTCTTGATGCGCTCGGCGAGGGAAACTTCTTCCTCTGCGGTGAGAAGAGGAGTTTTCGAGATCTCCCGCAGGTAGAGTTTCAGGCTGCTGTCTGATTCGTAGGCCATAATAGGATTGGGTTGTTACTTGTGAAACGTCGCTGGTGAGTATTTATTCCCCTTTTTTTTCGAAAAAATCGAATTCATTGTAACTACTTGATAAATCTTGGGTGGAACCCTCTAGCGAAGTACAATCGAACGATTTCTAATGAGCATTCCACGTACCCGGGGTATCCATCGAGTTAAGTCATTGATTTTAAGCAAAACGAAAAATCACCGGCTGCGACAAAATGCACGATTCGGGCACTTTTCGCACAGCGGGTGCCATTTTGGCGCATGAGAGGTTCGACAAATTCGCGCGCTGGGCACAATTTCCCGGCGTGCTCGATTCATTGTATCCCCTCGCCCGCTCCGGCTTGTTCCGCCTCGACGCGGAAGTCGCCCACCACGCCAGCATGACCGCCCTGCGGATCGCGGAAAAGACCGGCCTGCTCGGCATTCTGTCGCCCGACGACGAATACACTTCACCGGTGGAAGTCATGGGGCTGAAATTCCCGAACCGCGTCGGCCTGGCCGCCGGACTGGACAAGGAGGGCAACACGATCGACGCGCTGGGCCGTCTCGGCTTCGGCTGCATTGAAATCGGCACCATCACCCCGCGCCCGCAGGCGGGAAATCCGAAGCCGCGGTTGTTCCGACTGATCGATCACGAGGCGATCATCAACCGCATGGGCTTCAACAATCCGGGCATCGACGCCGGAGTGGAAAACGTGCGGTTGAGGAAATCCTTCACCGGCGTCGTCGGCTTCAACATCGGAAAAAACAAAGACACGCCGAATGAAAACGCGGCGGACGACTACCTCGCCTGCCTGCGCAAGGCCTACCCGGTGGCCGATTATATGGCGGTGAACCTCTCCTCGCCGAACACTCCCGGCCTGCGAGACCTGCAAGGCGCGGAAGCCAGCGCGCGGCTGCTCGACACGCTCAAGAAGGAACAGCAAAAACTCGCCGCCGAGCATGGCAGACACGTGCCGCTGCTCTTCAAAGTCGCGCCGGATCTCGATGAAACCCACATCCGCGACCTCGCGCAGGTCTTCCTCGACGGAGGGCTGGACGGGCTGATCGCCACCAACACCACGCTCGACCGCGACCCCGTGGCCGGCCACCCGCGGGCGGCGGAAGCCGGTGGACTTTCGGGGCGACCGGTTTTTGAAAAAAGCACGGCGACCCTCGGAATATTCGCCAACCACCTGCAAGGCCGCATCCCGATCATCGGCGTGGGCGGCATTTCCTCGCTCGAAGACGCGCGGGAAAAAATCCGGGCTGGCGCGGCGCTGGTGCAGATTTACACTTCGTTCATCTATCAAGGTCCCAGACTGGTGCGGGAATTGGCGAAAGGGCTGTGAACATCACACCCGCTCTCGGTAATGCCTCGACGGGCGGACTCTGGCAGGTTGAAATCATCCCATAACCCATGAGTATGCCCGCCACCGCCGCACGTCTGGAAGCCGCTGTTTGTTCTGTCGTGCGAGGCCAGCCGGACGTGGTCCGCCGGGTGCTGGCATGCATGATTTCCGGCGGTCACATGCTGCTGGAGGATTTCCCGGGCACCGGCAAAACCACGCTCGCCAAAGCCATCGCCAAGGCCATCGGCGGAGCGATGTTCAAGCGCGTGCAATTTACGCCGGACCTGCTGCCGTCGGACATTCTCGGCATTTCCATCCTCGATCCGCGGACCCAGGAATTCCGGTTTCACCCGGGTCCGGTCTTCACCGACATCCTGCTCGCCGACGAGATCAACCGCGCCTCACCGCGGACGCAGAGCGCGCTGCTGGAGGCGATGGGCGAGCGGCAGGCGACGATCGACGGCCTCCGCCACGACCTCGACGGCATCTTTTTCGTCATCGCCACGCAGAATCCCGTGGAATTCCGCGGCACCTATCCGCTGCCGGAAGCACAGATGGACCGCTTCGCCATGCAGTGCTCGCTGGGCTACGTGAGCGCCGCCGAGGAAGCGGCGATCCTGGCGGATCAGGCGGAATCGCACCCGGTGGACTCACTTCAGCCGGTCGCCACCCGCGAGGAAATCCTGGAGCTGATGTCGGCCGCGCGGCACGTGCGCTTCAGCGAGGAGCTCCGCCACTACGTCGTCGCACTGGTCGGGGCGACGCGTGGCCACCCGGCGATCCAACTCGCCGCCAGCCCGCGGGCCTCGCTGGCGTTGATGAAGGTCTCCCAGGCGCTGGCGGTTTTCCAAGGACGTGATTTCGTGACGCCGGAGCTGATCCAGGAGGTCGCCGCCGATGTCATCTCCCACCGCCTGGTGCTGGCCCCGGACGCGAAATACTCGGGTGCCAGCGCCCGCCAAATCGTCGCGGATCTCGTTGAACAAACGCCCGTTCCGGCCTAGCGTCACCAGCGGATGAAAGCACCTCCACCACCGTCCGAAAACACCCCGCGCGCGCGGGACCGGACGGAACTGGACCGCCGCCTGCACGGGATCTATTTCAAAGGCGCCGGGATCCACCATTTCATCGAGCGCCGCTGCCGGCCTGCGGGAATCGCGCTGGGACTGGTGTTGGTCCTGGCGACCTGTCTCGGCATCGGCCACGACCGCAGCTCGATCTACCAGCTATTTTCGCTCAGTCTCGGGATGATCCTCATCGGCCTGCCATGGGCGATGTCGCGGCGCGCCTCGGTGGAAGCCAGGCGCGAACTGCCACGCTTCGCGACCGCCGGCGTGCCGCTCAACTACACGGTGCGGGTCTGGCATCACGGGAAAAAACGGCTGCGGCGGGCCTGGCTCACCGACACCCCGCCGGACCCGCGGCCGAGTTTGGAGGCCTTCAGCGTGCTCCGGGAACCGGGCGAGGAGGAACGCAACGGATTCGACCGCCGCTTCGCCTATTTCCGCTGGCAATGGCTGCTGCTGGGGAACCGCTTGTTCACCGGCGGCGGCTCGGACGAGGACCTGAATCTCAAACAAGGCCAGCAAGGGCGCGTCTCCATCGAGATCACCCCGCTGCGCCGCGGCGTCGTGCAACTGGACGACCTGCGGGTGCTGCTGCCCGACCCGTTCGGGCTCTTCCAGCGCTGCCGGAAAGTGAAGGCTCCACCCGCCACGCTGACGGTGCTGCCCCGCCGGTTTCCGCTGCCGCCCATCGAGCTGCCTGGCGGTGCGGCCTTCAAGATTTCCGGCGAGGCGAACACAACCTCCATCGGCACGTCCGGCGAGTTCGTGGGCCTGCGCGACTACCGGCCGGGCGATCCGCTGCGGCAGATCCACTGGAAAAGCTGGGCCCGCACCGGCCGGCCCATCGTCAAGGAGCTGGAGGACACGTTCTATCCGCGCTACGGGCTGATCGTGGACACGCTGTCCTGCGACCGGACCGACCACCAGTTCGAGGAAGCCATCTCGGTCGCCGCCTCGTTCGCCGCATCCATCGATACCAGCGAATCGCTGCTGGACCTGATGTTCATCAAAAACACCGCCCACATCGTCACCGCCGGGCGCGGTCTGGAGCGGGCGGAAAAACTGCTGGAAGTGCTCGCCGGCGTCTCACCGGAGCGGACGGAGAAATTCACCGAACTGGCCCAACTCGTTCTCCGCCATCGCGACGACCTGACTTCCTGTCTCGTCATTTTCAACGGCTGGGACCCGGCGCGCGAGCGGTTTCTCAACATGCTGACACGCAGCGGCGTCTTGTGCGCGCCGATCATCATCGGAGCCGGACCGGCACCCGGCGGCACTCCCGGCCACTGGCTGGAATCCGGCCACATCGCCCGCGACCTCCAGCGCCTTCCCGTCCGCCTCGCCACCCAGCCCTAACTTTTCCCAACCGCCATCAACCCGGTCCATCCACCACCCCGCTATATCCTCGGCGCATCGCTCGTCTTCTGGGGCTTGATGACGGACCGGCCGTTCACCGGCATCCTGCTCGCGCTCATCGTGGAAAGCCCGCACTGGGTGAAATTCCGCTGGGATTTCACCGACGACGCCGCCGGACGGGCGTGGCAGTTCACCACCATCGGCATCGGACTCGCCGGCATCCTGATCTTCCTGGACGAGACGCCCTACATGGCCCTGCCCAACCTCCTCACCTGGCTGCCGCCACTGCTGCTGCCGATGCAGTTCGTGCAGGCCTACGGGATGAACGACTCGCTGCCGCTGAGCACCTTTTCCTTCCTCGCGAAGCACCGCCGCAAGCGCAATCTCCGGCTCGGCCTCACCGAGGAAACCATCCGGATCAACTTCGGCAACGTCTATCTGGTGAGCTCGCTGATCGCCTCCACCTTGGGAAACCAGGCGAACTCGTGGCCCTACTCACTCGGGTTTCTACCCGGCATCATCGTCCTCACCGGCTGGCAGTTACTCGCCGCCAGCCGCAGCCGTCCGCTGTCACTACTCGTTGCCCTCACCGTCGCCGGCGGCGTGTCGCTGGCCGGGCAGGTCGGCCTCGACGAGCTCGCGGAATGGTTCGGCAACCGCGGCCAGAACCGCTCGCCCTTCAATCCGAACTCCCAGCCCACCATGATCGGCAAGGCCGGCAGGATCGAGCTCTCGCCCGACATCGTCTGGCGGCTCAAGCTGCTGGGCAACTCGGCGAAGCCGACCCTGCTGCGAAACGGCACTTACAACATCCTCCGCGGCTCTACCTGGCAGAACCAGCGGGTGGCCGTCACCGACTTCAAGGACCTCGACAACATCGAGCCGGTCAAAGGCGAGATTTTCTACCTGCTCCGCGACAACCTGCCGCCCGAGGCCCAGCGCGAGGCCATCGCCGCGAACCTGCCCCGGTTCAACCTGCGGGGCACCGCCTTCGCGGAAACCCCGTTGCCACTTCCTGGAGACACCGCCAGCCTGAGAGACTTCGAACTCGACGGTATCCAGGGCAACTCCCTCGGCACCGTGCGTGTCTTCCCGAAGCGCTCGGTCATCGAAGGCACGGTGCTGTGGAAGGGAAACACGAATCCGGAATCCGAGCCCGTCCCCATCGAGGATCTGGCGATTCCATCCGTGGAACACGACGTCCTGCGGGAGGCACTCCGCCAAATCCGCATCGACGAGCAGCCGACGCTCGAGGGGAAGCTCATCGCCCTGCGCGGGTGGTTCCGCCAGAATTTCAAATACTCCCGGACCCTGTCGATCAGCACCTCCAACTATCTCGCCAATCCGCACACCGCGCTCACCCAGTTTATCTCGACCGTGCAATCCGGCCATTGCGAATACTTCGCCACCGCCACCACCCTGCTGCTGCGCGAGGCGGGCATCCCGGCGCGCTACGCCACCGGCTACGCGGTCGTGGAGCGCGATTTGAAACGCCAGGAATTCGTCATCCGTGGCACCCACGGCCACGCGTGGTGCCGCGTGTGGGACGAGGCGAAGGGC
>JBEDKU010000730.1:0-3575 GCA_041172045.1 Verrucomicrobiota bacterium
CCTCCCGCAACCACTCGCTGAACCTGCGCGGGCTGGTGGAAAAGGCGCTGGCGGATGCCGGCGTCGGCATGGGGGAAATCGACGCCTTCGCCGCGACGACCGGGCCGGGCCTTGCGTCGTCATTGCTGGTCGGCAGCACGGCGGCGAAGGGAATGGCGTGTGCCTTGAATCGTCCGTTTCTCGGAATCAATCACTTGGAAGGCCATTTGCTCTCGCCCTTCCTCGACCAGACCTCGGTCCCGCCACATGTTGCGCTGATCGTCTCCGGCGGGCACACGTTGTTGCTCGATGTCGAGGGTCCCGGTCGCTACCGGAAACTCGGCGGTACCCGTGACGATGCGGCGGGCGAGGCCTACGACAAGGTGGGGAAAATGCTCGGCCTCGCCTACCCCGGCGGGCCGGAAATCGAAAAAGCCGCCCGCAGCGGCAATCCGAAGGCCTACGATTTCCCCCGCTCGATGCTGCACGATCCGCATCTCGATTTTTCGTTCTCCGGGCTGAAGACCGCGGTGCTTTACACGCTCCAGAAAGAGAAAGGCGAGCTGCCGGTCGCGGATTTGGCGGCGTCTTTCCAGCAGGCGGTGATCGAAATTCTGGTGAAAAAATCCCTGCGTGCGGCCCGCCAGACCGGACGCCGGCGGATCGCTCTATCCGGCGGAGTCAGCCTCAACCAGGCGTTGCGCGCGGCCTTCCAACAGGCGGCCGCCGCCGAGGGCTTGGAAATCAGCGTGGCCCCGCCGGTGTTCTGCACGGACAATGCGGCGATGATCGCCTTCGCCGCGCTGTTGCGGCATCTTGCGGGCGAGAGTTCGCCGCTGGACGGGGACATTCATCCGAATTTGCCGCTGGTTTGAAACCGGGCGATGTGGTTTCAAATGGACCCGGATGAAATATCAAACCTTGGTTTTTGACTTCGACGGCACCATCGCCGACACGCTGGGCGAGACGCGCCTGATTTTCAACCGGATCGCCCCGGACTACGGCATCCGCGAGGTGGCCGAGCACGAGCTCGACGGACTTCGCCACCTCTCGCTCAAGGATCTGCTCAGCCATCTCAAGATCCCCAAGCGCCGCGTGCCGTCGCTCATCGCCCGCGGCACCAGCATGATGCGGGGAAACATCACCCAGCTCCAACTGATCGGCGGCATGGCTGAGGTGCTCGTCGAGCTGCGCCGCCATGTCCGCAGTTTCGGGATTCTCACTTCCAACGCCCCGGCGAACGTGGATCTCTTCCTCACCGCCCACGGACTTCGCGAGCAGTTCGACTTCATCTCCTCGACGTCCAAGCTCACTGGCAAGTCCAAGCACCTGAAAGCCATCCGCAAGACGTTCTCGCTACGGAACGAGGAGCTGCTCTACGTGGGCGATGAGTTGCGCGATGTGAAGGCTTCGCAAAAGGCGGGCATCCCCATCGCCGCCGTCACCTGGGGGTTCAATTCCCGCGAATCGCTCGCCGCCTCCAAGCCGGACTACCTGTTCGACCGCCCGGCGGATTTCCTCAGCCTGCTCGGCGAACCCGGCTAAATCGGCGGGTTGACAGCGGCGAGGGGAGCTGGGCAACCTCCCGCCATGTCGGACGAGCATTTGCCCAAGGAAGAAGAAGTGGACGCCGGAACCCAGGCGGCTGGTAACGGCACCGCCGCTCCGAAGTCCAATCTCCCGCCGGCGGTCGCGCTGGCGTTCGTGATCATCGCCCTGCTCGGCGTGCTCATCGTGATGGTGCTCAAAAACAGTTCGTGGACCTCGTCGGGCGGAAGCGCGGATTTGAAAGTGCTGCAAGCGGAGGCTGACGCCCTGCGCAGCGAGTATAACAACCAGCGGATCGCCATGGGGCTGCGTCCCATCGAAGGCGCTTCCGAGCCGATCGAAGACATCGCCGGGCGCTTGAAAAAAGACGCCGACACCTTGGTCGCGCTGGCCGGTAGCTACCAGAAATTACTTTCCGAAAAGGACAACGAACTCACCGCCAGAAACGCCGAGATCCTGCGTTCCGAAAAACTCCGCGCCGCGCTGACGGCGGAGAACGCCCGCATGCAGGCCGACTTGCAACGCGCCCTGGTCGGCAGCTCGGATTTCGACCTGCTCCGCCGCGATCTGGCGGACGTGAAGGCCCAGCGCGACGCGCTCGCCACCGAGCTCAAGGACGCCCGCGAGAAAATGCGGACGATGAGCGCCGGTGTCTCCAACGACGAATACGCCGACCTCAAGCGCCGCTTCGAGGAAACCCTGCGGGCCAAGGAGTTTTTCGAAGCCCGCGTCAAGGATTTGGAAGGGGATCTAACGAAGGCGAAACTGTTCGCCAGGTCGGAAGACGAGCTTCTCCCCGCAGCCGTGGAATTGTTCCGCAGCCTGCGCCAGCTTGAGGGCAAATCGGACTCGGAAATTTCCACCGCCTACAGCAGTCTCGGAGTGAAACTCGGCGCAAACGTCCTCCATACTTTGAATTTTGCGACGGGGTCCAGCGTTCTGCCCCCGCTCGATGATCAAAAGGTTCGGGACTTTGTCGCTGCGATTCCGGACGGTGACCTGCTTCTCGCTATCGGATACGCCTCCACCACCGGCAACGTGAACAGCAACCAGACTCTCTCTTCCGACCGCGCGACTGCGGCAGCCCAGGCGATCACCGAAGTCAAACGACCGGAGCAATTCACCCAGGCCGTCTATCTCGGCCAGACCAACCGTTTCAGCAGCCGCATCCCGGAGCGCAACCAGATCGTGGAAATCTGGCACATCCGGAAGAAGTGATTCACCGACAGAGCTCGCAGGCGTGAGCGGCGAAGCCTCTTTGTCAGATCGTTTTTCAGCAGTGCCTCAACTCTTCTCTTCGATCGACTTCTCCGACGTCAAAGTCCGAAACCTCACCGCCGCACAGCAAAGAGGATTCCTTCTTTGAATTCCCCCCCCTGTGCCTACCCGTTCTTTTGCACAAGGGCTGCTTGCATCAGCTACCTAATTCGGCTATTCAAATCACATGAGTTCCATGGAAATCGCTGAACTTTGTGAAAGCCTTCCACCGGAAAAACGTGACGAGGTGGCTGACTTCGCCCGTTTTCTACTTTCCCGCCAACAGGAGGAAAGCTGGGAATCAATCATCGCGAACCACTCTCCGCGCCCGCGTCTCGATGCCTTTGTTCGCGAATCCGCTGCCGAAGGGGATGAACTTCTCGACATTCATCGGTTGTGATCTCGCGAGTTCGGCCGAGTTTTTGGCGCAGCTACGAGGTACTCGATCCAAGAGTCCGGGAAGCTGCCCGGAGAACCTACCTGCTCTTCTCTGAGAATCCTGCTCACCCGTCACTGCGTTTTAAAAAATTGGCCGGGCAGGACGGCATTTGGTCCGTCCGCATCAACGACACCTTCCGCGCTCTTGCGGAACGAAAAGGTGACACCGTCGTCTGGTTCTGGATCGGCTCGCACAACGATTTCGGCAAGCTTTTCGGTTAGCCGGTTTTCCCCTTCGCTTGCGTCTCGGAGTCTTCCGTCTCTCCCCGATCAACCGTGCACTCACGCCGCGCAACACCTCGTCCGGATCATATCCGAGCTTCGTCACCGCCGAGGAAAGCACCGGCTCCCAC
>JBEDKU010000731.1:0-4556 GCA_041172045.1 Verrucomicrobiota bacterium
TCATCATCAATGCCAAGCTGAGAGTTCATTGCGTGACGCACTCGGCCTGCTGCCCGCTTCCCGGGGCGAATTGATCGAAAGACTTTCCCCCGCGAGTGGTTTCGACTCGTCAGCCGGTAAAATCCGCGGATAATGTCCCCAATCCCTAGAAAATCCTCCGAATCATGGACTCCCCGACCGCTACCCTAATTGGCATTCTTCAAGACCGCGTGGGATCCCTGCGTGCCGCCGGAAACCTCAGCGAAGCCTTGCACGCTGCCACCGCCGCCTTGGAAAAATCCCAGCAAACGCTCGGACCCAATCTCGACAGCATCGATGCCTTCGCCACCACGCTGGAAATCCGCGGCGACGTTTATCGCGAACTAGGAGAACTGGAACTCGCCCGCGACGACTACCGCCAGGCCATCGACCAATTGCAGGAGCGCCCGGACCGCTTCGACCAGATCGGCCGGCTCCATGCCGCGCTCGGCGCCGCCTATGACGGACTCGGCCGCGAGGAGCAGGCGATCAGCCACTGGCAGAAAGCCATCGAGTTTTTCGAAAAGCACGAGCCGCCCCTGCTGCTGGACATCGCCGCCATGGCCAACAACCTCGGCTTCATCGCCAAGGCCAACGGCGATCTCGACACGGCGGAATCCCATTTCCTCCGCGCCTTGGAAATCGTCCACTCGCAGCTCGGCCAGGAGCACGAGCAGACCGCCACCGTCTCCAGCAACCTCGGCGCGCTTTATCAAGCCGCCGGTTTCTACGAACAATCGCGGGAAATGCACATGATCGCGCTGGAGACCCGCCGCAGCATCCTCGGCGAGGAGCACCCGGACACCGCGCAATCCCATAACAATCTCGCCCTCGCCCTGCTCAAAACCGGCGACCGCTCCTGGGCGCGCCGCCACTTTGAAAAGGCCCTCACCGGTTTCGAAGCACTCGGCCCGGAATACGCCGCCGACCTCGAAGCTGTCGCCTCGAACTACTGCGATTTCCTCCGCGAGGAAGGCGAAGGCACACTCGCCGATGTCATCGCCGGCCGCGTTCGCGACGTGATTGGCGGCACGGCGGCTGTTTGAGGCTGGCATTTGGGAGGTCGCGGATTCGCCCCCTTCCCCGAAAAATCGCCCATCGCGCTTGCGGGTGACCGTGCCCGCCCGCTACAAAACGCCGTGGCCGGAAAAAACATCGTCTATTTCGATTTGGAAACGCAGCGCAGCTTCGGCGATGTCGGAGGATCCCTGCACAAGGCCAAGATGGGCGTCTCCGTGGGCGTCACTTACAGCACCGCCCGCGGGACATACGAAATTTACGCGGAGAACGAGATGGAGAAACTCGGCGAGGAACTGGTGAAGGCGGATCTCGTGGTCGGCTGGAACCACATGCAGTTCGATTATCCCGTCCTCCAGCCTTACGTTTTTCACACGCTCGGCGAGCAAACGATCAATCTCGACATGATGCTCGAGTTGGAAAAGATCGTCGGCTTCCGGCTCAAGCTCGATTCGGTCGCCTCCGCCTCCCTCGGCACCGGTAAGACTGCCGACGGACTCGATGCGCTGCGCTGGTGGCAGGAACACAAAAAAACCGGCCAGTTTGAGCCGCTCCGGAAAATCGCCGAATATTGCGCCTTCGATGTGAAGGTCACCAAGTGCGTCCACGAATACGCCCTCGAACACGGACTTCTCAAATACGACGACAAGAGCGGCCGCGTCGCCGAGGTCGCCGTGGACTGGAAATAATCACGCCCAGCCAATCTGCTGCAGGACCTTGTATACGGTCCAGATAAACACGGCGATCAGGGCGACGATGTAAATCTTCGCGGCGGCTTCGATGGAAGAGCGGGTCATGGCGCGGGTTTTCTAGGCAGGGAAGGCGAATTTCGCCAAGGGAAATGCTGCGGCCGCCCGGACTATCTCATTCCGAACGCCGCCGTCAGCGACGCGAGATCCGCCGGAGCCGCGCGGTCGGCGGTGAGGATCGCCGCCTTCTGGAGCGAGATGATTTCGGCAATCCCCTTGCGCGAAAGGTCGAGCATGGCGGTCATTTCCTCGGAGGAAAACACCGCCTCCTCACCGCTGCCCTGGATTTCCACAAACTCGGAGGTCTCGGTCATCACGACGTTGAAATCTACGGTCGCGTCCTTGTCCTCCGGATAGTTCAAATCGAGCACCGGCACTCCCTGATAGACCCCGGCGGATACCGCAGCGACGAGTTTTTTGATCGGGAAGGTCTTCAGCTTGCCCTCGGCCATCAGCTTGTTCAGGGCGATGGCCATGGCCACGCAGCCACCGCTGATCGACGCGGTGCGGGTGCCGCCGTCGGCTTGCAGGACGTCGCAGTCGATCCAGATCGTGCGTTGGCCGACTTTCTTCAGATCCACCACCGCCCGCAGCGAGCGGCCGATGAGGCGCTGGATTTCCGACGAACGTCCGTCGAGCTTGCCGCGGGAGATGTCGCGCGGTTTCCGCTCCAGCGTCGAGTATGGCAGCATCGAGTATTCCGCGGTTAGCCAGCCGCCTTCCACGCGCTGTTGGCGCATCCAGCGGGGCACGTCGTCTTCGATGGTCGCGGAACAGATCACGCGGGTGTCGCCGAAGGACACGAGCACCGAGCCGGTCGCGTAAGGGGCCACGTTCGGGACGAAGGAAATCGGGCGGAGTTGGTCGTTCTGGCGGCCGTCTGGACGTGTCATGCGGGAAGTCAAATCAACCGCCGCGCCGGCTGCAAGCGTGGAGAAGCTTCAAACTTTCAGGAAGCAGTAGGAGCGATACGACAATTCGCCTAGCAGCAACGCGTTGTAAACCCGCGAGCCCTTGACGCCGGCGAAGTCGCGGCTGAGCCCGTGGAGGAATTTCGGTAGTTTCCGGTCGAGCAGTTCCACCGATCGCGCGGAATTGCACTCCATGCCACGCAGCACCTCCGGGCTGATGTCCCGCCCCTGTTTCAGCTTGAGCGGTGCCATGTGGATCGCGGTTTCCCATTTCGCGATGCCGTCGCTGAAGCGGAAATCCGCATAGAGGAAATAACCGCCGGGCTTGAGCAAGCGGGCCACTTCCGCTAGAAACCGCGGGAAATCCGGGTAGCAATGAGAGGCCTCGACATTGATCACTACATCGAAGGAATTGTCCGGGAACGGCAGGTTTTCCGCATCGCCCTGGACGAAATCCAGGTTCTCGACCGGGTGGCGTTTTTTGCAGAACTCGACGCCGGAGGCATTTAGATCGAGTCCAGTGTATTTTGCAGGACGTTGTGTCCGGGTAAGATATGAGGCGCCGCCGCCGTGGCCACAGCTCACTTCCAGAACATCCTTGCCTTGGAAATTCACCTGCATGCCGACGTGGTGATAGAGCTGAACGCACGCGCGATCCGGTTCGTCCTCGGGCGCGAGCGGGATGGACATCGGCGGGTCCGTCTCGAAGGCGTAGTTCAGGAAAATTACTTCTTCGCCATGCAGCCGCCGCGTCAGGAATGGATACCAGAATTTCCAAATCGCCTTGCGGACCGCCCCGATGGAAAAAAGATGGTCAATGAGTGGCATGGCGGATTGGCGCTTTCGGGTGGACTCAAGTCAGGCGTTGCGGATCTCGGCGATCGCGAACGCCATGTCCGGCGCGCGGAAGGTCGAGGAGCCGGCGACCATCACGTTCGCCCCGGCGGTATAACAGCGGGCGGCGGTGACGGCGTCGATGCCGCCGTCCACCTCGATGTGGAAGGTCAGCCCCATTTCCTCCCGGATCCGGGTGGCGGTTTTGATTTTTTCCAGCACCTCCGGCATGAACGCCTGCCCGCCGAAGCCCGGAACCACCGTCATACACAGCAGCAGGTCGATTTGATCAAAAAAGGGCTCCACCGCGCTCAGTGGCGTGGCGGGATTCAGCGCGATTCCCGCCTCGCAGCCACCTTCGCGGATCCGCCGCAGGGTTTCCGCCACATCGTGCTCCGCCTCCACATGGACGGTGATCATGTCCGATCCGGCGGCGATAAAGCGCTCCAAATAATGGTCCGGCCGCGAGATCATCAGGTGGACATCCAGATAGATATCATTCGTCTCATGCACCGTCTGCACGACGGCGGGGCCGAAGGAAATGTTGTCCACGAAATGTCCGTCCATCACGTCCAGGTGCATCCAGTCCGCTCCGGCATGGATCGCCCGACTGACCTCTTCTTCGATACAGGAAAAATCAGCCGCCAGCAGGGACGGGGCGATGACACGGTCATGGAAATTCTTTG
Organism: Verrucomicrobiota bacterium; assembly: GCA_041172045.1. Classification (GTDB taxonomy): domain Bacteria; phylum Verrucomicrobiota; class Verrucomicrobiia; order Verrucomicrobiales; family Akkermansiaceae; genus Luteolibacter. Next base: position 4,216 of record JBEDKU010000731.1, read on the forward strand.
GGATCACGGACCAGATAAGAACCACGGATCCCGCAACGAGACACGGAAATATTTTCTTGTCAAAAACGGACCGAAATAAACAGAAAACTAGCTTGCGGTTTTCCCCGCGGTGGCACAGTAAGGAGCATGGCACGCAGGCGGTGGATTGTTCACAGAATGGACCCGGTGAAAAATTCGCCTGCTGTTTTGACGGCGGATCCGGCTGGGCCGACGGCGGCACCGCCAAAGCCGGTGTTCTATCACTGCATCTCGCGGGTGGTGGACCGGCGCTTCGCGTTCCAGGGCGATGACAAGGAGCGGTTCCGCATGTTCATGCGGATGTATGAGAATTTCACCGGTTG
>JBEDKU010000732.1:0-8409 GCA_041172045.1 Verrucomicrobiota bacterium
GCATCGGCGGCGGGGCGGGGGTTACGGCGGGTTCTTCCGAGTCGCCACCGGGAAGCGTGGCGGGAATGGCCGCGGGCGCGGGTGGCGCGGCGGCGAGTTGTTGGAGGATGTCGGTGTCGGCGACGGGCAGGGTTCCTTGGAATGGACCTTCGCCGGGACTGACGACGGCGTTTTCGTCATCGATGCGGACGAGTTTCACGCGGTTGCCCTTCTGGAGGATCATGACGATGCCGGACGCCGGATCGGTGACCTTCACGTCGGCATGGATCAGCACGCGCTGCGGGAGTTGGTCCGGCGTGAGGTTGGCGAGATTGATCCTGGTCCCGCCGCCCGGCAGTGGTTGGATGCCGTTGCCGTTCGCGGCGATCGCGGTCTTCCCTGGAGCCACTCCGGTGAGCTGAAGTCGCAGGCCCGGCTCGGCGAAATAGCCCAATGCACCCGCGCCCGCCATGCCGAAGAAGTAGAGGAGAAATTTCATGTGACGGACGGATACGTAGGCGCGGGTGGATTTCTTGGAAAGGATTTTCAGAATCGCGATCAAGCCTGATCCGGCGCTTCCAGATGCGCCAGGGCCTTCTGGAAACTGGCGTTCGCCAGGTAATGGCGGAGCCGCGCATCGACCTCGGTGCGGTGCGCGGCGGTCCATGCGGAAATTTCCCCGGACACCGATTTCAGCGCCTCCAGGTGGCCCGCCGGGTCGCGGTCGCGCCAGCCGTGGTCGGCGATGACGGATTCGCGGCGGCGGAGGAGCTCGATGAGTTCGCGGGTCATGAAATTCGGGGATCCTCCACGGGCGGGGTTAGATCACGCCGTTCGCGCAATTGCAGTCGCCCTCGCCTTTGAGGGCGTTGATCAGGTTGGTGAGCGACTTCATCGCCTGGCGCGGCACGCTTTCGTAGGTGCGCGAGCCGATGTGCGGGGTGATGACGCAGTTCGGCGCGGAGAGCAGCGGGTGGTCGGCGGGTGGTGGCTCGATGTCGAGCACGTCGGCGCCGTAGCCACCGATTTTGCCGCTGTGGAGGGCGGCGACCATGTCCGGGGTCTCGACGATTTCGCCGCGGGCGCAGTTGAGGATGATGACGCCGTCCTTCATTTCCGCGATCTTCTCGGTGCGGATCATGCCGCGGGTTTCGTCGGATAGATTGCAATGCAGGGAAATGACGTCGGACTGGATCAGCACCTCGTCCATGGAGGCGCAGCGCTTCACCCCGTATTCGGCGGCGAATTTTTCATCCCAGTAGGGGTCGAAGGCGATGATCGGCATGCCGAAGGCCTTGGCGCGAATGGCGACTTCCTTGCCGATGCGGCCGAGGCCGATGATGCCCATGGTTTTCTCCGCGATTTCGTGGCCGGTGAGGCGCAGCCACTCGCCCTGGCGCGCGGCGGCGGCGGTGGTGACGATGTGCTTGGTGATGCCGATGAGCAGGCCGAAGGTATGCTCGGCGACGGTGGTGTGGTTCACGCCGGGGGTGAAGAGCACGGGGATTTTCAACTCCTTGGTGGCCGGAATGTCGATCTTGTCGAGGCCGATGCCGTATTTGGAAATGACCTTGAGCCGTGGCAGGGATTTCTCGATGACGGCGCGGGTGATGGCGTCGTCGCCGCAGAGGAAGGCGTCGAAATCACCGGCGAGCTCCAGCATCCGCGCTTCAGTGAGGGGGCCGCGTTCGCGGACGATTTCCCAGCCTTGGGCTTCCATCAATGGGTGGTGAGGGCCGGGAGTGTCTTGGTAGCTGCAGGTGGTGAGTAGGACGCGCATGGAGATTTCGGTTCGGAATGAAGGGATTCCATCAAATCCGGTGGGTGATGCAACCGATATTTTGACGGACGCAACGGGGACGCGCGCGATTCCCGCAGCCATCCCGCATTTCCTTTGAAAAACCTCGCGAAACTGGCTGGCGAATCGGGAAAAGCCTGATTACGCTTCCGGCAATTCATGGCATCCGAGGAAACCACCAAACGCTTCAAAATCGAGCCTCTGCTGGGCGGGTTGGCATTTCTGCTCATCCTCGTGGGCTGTTTCTTCGTACTGCGGCCGTTCATGACGGCGCTGATGTGGGCGATCATCCTGTCGTATGCCCTGCATCCCTTGCAGCGGGTGTTCACCCGTTGGTTCCGCGGTTCGCGGACTCTGGCGGCTTGTTTTGTCACGCTGACCATCACCGTCGTGCTCGCCGGACCCATCGTTTTGATCGGCTTCAGCATCGCCCAGGACGCCAAGGATCTCGCCCAGGCGACGAAGAACTGGGTGAACTCCGCGCCGGACCAGGCGCCGGCCTGGGTGGAGAAGGTGCCCGTCGTGGGCAACGACATCACGGGCTACTGGACGAAGTTCGCCGAGGACCGCAAGCCGATGCTGGAGCAGCTCGACAAGGAGGTGAAGACCTCGCTGCGGCCGAAAATCGTGAGTGAGGACAATACGGGGCCGGTGGTGACGGACGCCCCACCGGTGCTCAGGGACAAGCTGGATGAGAAGCCCGAGGATAGCGCGAGCAAGCCGAATTTCGTGGTTCTATTAGGCAAGTTCCTGACCTGGGCGTGGAGCGCGCTGCTCTCGATCACCCTGGCGGTCGGGCAGGGCGTGACGCAGTTGGTGTTGAGCGGGTTTCTGGCGTTTTTCCTTCTGAAGGACGCGGATGTCCTCTCGCAGCGGGTCACCGTCGCGGCGGACCGGCTGGCGGGCGAGCGGGGCCGGCACCTGCTCAAGGTCGCGGGCGGCACGGTGCGCGGGGTGATTTACGGGATTCTTGGCACGGCCATCGCCCAGGCCTTGGTCGCAGGGCTGGGATTCTGGATCGCGGGGGTGCCGGGGGCGGTGCTGCTCTCGGTGCTGACGTTCTTTTTCGCGGTGGTCCCCTTCGGTCCGCCGATGATCTGGCTGCCGGCGGCGTTGTGGCTGTTCGCCCAGGACAAGCCGGGCTTTGGGATTTTCCTCGTGCTGTGGGGTCTGCTTGGCATCAGCAGCGTGGACAATTTCTTACGGCCCTATCTGATCAGTCAGGGCAGCAAGATGCCTTTTGTTCTGATTTTCTGCGGCGTCATCGGCGGTGCGTTGTCGTTCGGGCTGGTCGGTGTCTTCCTGGGACCCACGCTGCTGGCGGTGGCGTTTCGTCTGATCGAGGAATGGTCGTCGCATCCCAGCGAGCCGGAACTGGCGGTGATCGTGGAATGCAGTTCGGGATTGCAGGGGGCACCGGGATCAGGCACACCGCTGCATGGCGGTGAGTCCCTCGGTGTTAGGTAAGGTTCTGGAAGTCTTCGAGCGGAATTTCCGCGACCGGGGGGAACTCGGCGCATCCGTCAGCATCTGGTGGGACGGCTCCGAGTTGATTTCCGAAGGTCACGGCTGGTGCGAGCGCGAGAAAACCCGCGAATGGACGGTGAAGACGATGGTCCCGGTCTATTCCGCGACCAAGATCCCCGCCGCCGCCGCGGTGCTGATGGCGTTGGAAAGCCGCGGGCTGTCGCCGGAAACCCTGGTGACCGAGGTGTGGCCGAAGTTTCCGGTGGCGGAGGCGAGGTTCCGCCACCTGCTTTCCCACCAGTGCGGGCTGGCCGTGCTGGACCAGAAGGTGAGCATTTTCGAGCATGCCGCGGTGGTCGAGGCCATCGAGGCGCAGACTCCGGCGTGGGTTCTGGGAGAACACCAGGGCTACCATCCCCGAACCTTCAGCGCGCTCACCGACGAGCCGGTCCGCCGCCTCACCGGCAAAACGCTGGGCGCCTACTGGCGGGAAGCCATCGCGGATCCGCTCGATCTGGATTTCTGGATCGGCTTGCCGGAAAGCGAGTGGCCGCGCGTCGCCCGGCTCTATCCGGGGAAGGCCGGCAACGACAATCTGGCGGACGCCTTTTACAAACAACTCACCACCTCCGGCACCTTCACCCGCCGCGCGTTCTCCTCGCCGCGCGGGCTGCACGCCATCCACGAGATGAACGAGTCACGCGCCTGGGCCGCCGGGCTGCCCGCGCTCGGCGGGGTGGGCACCGCCTCCGCGCTGGCCAAGTTCTATCAAGCGGCGATCGGCTCCATTGAGAGTCCGCTCTCGCCCAATGTCCGCCACGCGCTCGCCACGCCGCAGCGTTCGGGCGACGACCTCGTCCTGCTCCGGCCCACGACCTTCACCTGCGGCGGCCAGCAGGATCCGCTCGATGAATCCGGCGGGAAAATCCGTCGGATTTACGGCCCGTCGCTCGCCGCCTTCGGCCATCCCGGCGCGGGTGGCAGCCACGGTCTGGCGGACCCCGCGACCGGGATCTCCTTCGCCTACGTCATGAACCAGATGGACCTGAGCGTGATGCCAGGGGTGAAATGTCTGGAAATGGTCGACGCGCTGTTTTCCGAGCTTTGACGATAGATCGCTTGGCCGGCCCCCCCCGCTACCAACATCCCCGAACCCGCCAGATAGGCCGTGTTACGCCACCGGGGAAATCCTTGTCAATTCAACGATCCTCCATCCAGTCTCTTCCATCAAGGGTGGTGGGATTTACTCCCGAGTCTCCCACGGCTAACTAATGGTAGGCATGAAAATATATTTGGAGCGCCAATACAACCATCGTTACTTCGATGCTCTGATTGGCTCGATCGTATTGATCGCGATGGGAGGTGTCACTTTGTGGGGGCTTCTTGGAAGCCTCGGAGGAGGTGAAGTGCCGGAGTTCAGCGTCGGCTTTATGCTGTTCGCACCGCTGCTGGCGGGTGGTGCCGGGCTCTTTGTTTATGCAGGTGGCGCTTTGGTGTATGGATGGCTCACCGATCGAACCGACCGATTGACGATTACGGCAGAGGGGATAGGTCATTTCGGCAAATTTAGTAAGTGGGACGAGATCAAGTGTCTTTCCTGCGGGTGTAAAAGGACGGGGGAGTTGATGCTGTTCTATCAACGAAAAGGTTTTGGCTTTGACCGTTTTCTCCCGGTGACAGAGCCTCTCTCGGCAGTAGGGATTGAGACTTTATTCCGAGAACTTAAAACTGACCTTCAACCACGATTCCGGAAATTGAGAATTGGCTGACAAGGCGTCCCTCCTGACGCCTGATCCGCCTCCAGTTCCAGCCGTCATGACCGCTATAGTCCAGTGCCTTTAAGGATTCAACTTGTCGCGTGGAGCATCCACCCGGAGTGCGGCATGCTCTGCTGCCGCCAGCGGTGGATGGCAGCTCTGCTCCATGGGGTGCGGAGCTCTTCCTCTTTCCATTCACTGAACAACCGCCGAAGAGCTCCGCACCGCATCCAGCAGAGCTGAAGCTGCCGCAGGCGCGAGCAGAGCGTCGCGCACTCCGGAAAGCTGTCGCCACGATCACACCGGAGTGAGCGGATTCGCCGATCGCTTGGGATTCAGCACGGGATTCCGGCGACGGATACCCTCATCGAGGAGACGTCGCAAACGACACAACAGAACCTGTTTGAGGCGCGATCCGTGATGCGGCGGCATGGGATGAAATCAGCGATTGTTGTCAGTGACCCGCTCCACATGAAGAGAGCCATGATGATGGCGGATGGCCTGGGGATGATTGCCGTATCATCGCCGACTCCAACGTCCCGGTATCGATCGCTCAGGACCAAGCTCGGATTTCTGCTGCGAGAGCTGTAATTCATCCATCACCATGTTGCCACCGGAGACTGATCACCACCATGGCGAAACTCACCGCTCGGAAGTGTGGGTATGCTGCGAGGGGGCTGGAAACATGAGCTTGCCCGCCTCTCCATGTGGACCTACGCTGGGCGGATGAAAACCGCTTTCGCCGCCATCGCCTCCCTGATTTTCTCGCTCGCCACCGTGACTGCCGCAGACGCCCCCTACCGGCACATCGTGCTTTTTAAATTCAAGGCGGACGCGCCGGCCGCCGAGGTCGAGAAGGTCGAAAAAGCCTTCGTCGCCCTCAAGGGCAGCATCGGTCTCATTCAGGAAATGGAGTGGGGCGCCAACGTCAGCCCGGAGGGCAAGGCGGACGGCTTCACCCATTGTTTTTTCGTCACCTTCAAATCCAAGGCGGATCTCGACGCCTATCTGCCGCATCCCGAGCACAAGAAGTTCGGCGCCGGTCTCAAGGGGCTCATCGACAAGGTGCTGGTCTTCGACTACGTGGCGAAAAGCGCGGAGTGACCCTCCGCGGGCTTCAGGAAAGCGGCTCCTCGGATGATTCTTTACCTCCCGCGGTTTCCCGTCTAATCAGAATTCATCCCATGAGCCCGTTCAACCGTCGTCAGTTTCTCGGAACCACCGCTTCCACGCTCGCTTACACCACGCTGGCCGTTCGCGCCGCGGAGGAAAACCGCCCGATCAAACTGGGCCTCATCGGTTGCGGCTGGTATGGCATGGTCGATGTGAACGCCGCCCTCAAAGTCGGTGGTGTGGAAGTGGTCGCGCTCTGCGATGTTGATCGTGATTTCCTCACCAAGGGGGCCGATGCGGTTGAAAAACTCCAGAACAAGCGCCCGCTCGTTTTCAAACACTACGAGGAGCTGCTCAAGACTCCGGAACTCGATGCCGTGATCATCGCGACGCCGCCGCAATGGCACGCGCTGCCCTTCCTCGCCGCGCTCGAACGCGGGCTCGACATCTATTGTGAAAAACCCCTCGCCTACGACATCCGCGAAGGCCGGGCGATGGCCGATGCGGCGAAAAAGAGCGACCGCATCGTGCAGATCGGATTCCAGCGCCGCAAGGCCGCCGCCATCGAGCAGGCGCGCCAATACATCCTGGATGGAAACGCCGGTCGCATCATGCAGGCCGTCGCGCAGATCAACTTCACGGCAGGCACTCTGGACGCGACGCCGCAGGATCCGCCCGCCTCCCTCGACTGGGATCTCTGGTGCGGACCCGCGCCGAAGATCCCCTACAGCCCGCAGGTGGGCCACAAGAACTGGCGGCTCGAACAAACCACCGGTCACGGCCATCTCGTCGATTGGGGCATCCATCTCATCGACGCGACCCGCTGGATTCTCGGGGCCTCCACTCCCAAGGCCATCACCGCGGCCGGCGGCATCTATCACCTCAACGGGAAAATCACCACCCCCGACATCCTCACCGCGCAGTTTGACTTCGAGCAATGCCCGGTCACCTGGAGCCACCGTCTGTGGGGAGCGCAGGAATACGATCCGGAGACCTCCAACGGCATTTTCCTCTATGGTGAAAAGGAAACCGTCTTCGTCACCGACAACCGCTGGGTCGTCGTCACGCGCGGCAAGGATCCACAACGCCGCGTGACCGAAGCCAAGTCCGATGCCGGAAACGCCCACATGGCGGAATTCCTCGGAGCCATCCGCACCCGCAAGGCACCGGCCGCCACCACCGAGGACGCCCACTTTTCCACCGCCTGCGTGCAGCTCGCGATGATCGCCTACGAAACGGGGTCCAAGATCCACTGGGACGCCGCCACCGAGCAGATTTCCGATAACGCCGCCGCCGCCAAGCTCCTCAAGCGCGAATACCGCGCGCCGTGGAAGCATCCTTCCGTGGTGTGAGCATCAGGGTTTATGATGCTAGAGGGTGATCATTCCCGTGCGTTTCCGGGCGCGGAATTTTGCTTTCAATTTCAGTTTGCGAGACGAACCGTGCATTCAAACGCTATGTTGTCGTTTCGGTTTAGGACTTTCTTGAGTATGGCGCTCCTCTGCGTCGTGCCGAAACTATCGGCGGAAACGGGCGTGAAGCCGATCACCAGCGTTCCGAGCATCCGCAGCCTGTCGCGCGAGGAGGCCGCCAAAGCCCTGCCGGTGAAACTCACGGGTGTGGTGACCTTTCTGGGCTGGGAGGACTTCGCGATTCATGACGGCAACGCGTCGATTTTCGCGGATTTCCGATTTTCAAAGGCCAGGGGATTTTGGAAGGGGCCGATTCCGGAGTCCCGTGAGTTGGCACAGGGATCGGTGGTGGAAGTCGAGGGAGTCACCGACCCGGGCGGATTTTCACCGATGGTGCTGGTGACCAAATTCAGGCGGATCGGAGATGGGGCTCTGCCGTCGCCGATCCGGCCGTCGATGGACAAACTGTTATCGAGCTCGTTGAACAGCCAGTGGGTGGAGGTGGAGGGTGTGGTCAGGAAACATTCGCACGGCCTGCCCGGGCCGGACTGTTTGACATTGGTGGTGGGTGGCCACTCGTGCCCGGTGCTGTTGAGCAATCGGTCGCAACGCACCCCTGCGCAACTGGTGGACGCCAAGGTGCGGGTGCGTGGCGTCGTTCTCGATCTGGCAAACCTGCGCTCGCAAGTGGCCGGCCTGAAGATCCATAGCAACGGAGATCAGGACATCGAGATTCTGGTGCCTCCTTCAGACGACCCGTTTCAGGCTCCCAAGGTCGCGCTCAACCGGCTGATCCCGTTTGATCCGAATGCGGAGCTCGGCCACAGGAAGGTTTCCTCGGGCGTGGTGACTTTCGCCGTGCCCGGACGTTTTTTCTATCTGC
>JBEDKU010000733.1:0-4211 GCA_041172045.1 Verrucomicrobiota bacterium
CCTTATCGCACTCACCAAGGATGCCGCCACCGAGTTCCCTCAGAAACTCGCGGAGCGCCTATTTTACCGCACCGCGGAAATCCGCTCCCGCGCCGAGCTCGTCAACACCACCCTCAAGCCCGACCTCGTCCTCTGCCTCCACTTCAACGCCGAGGCGTGGGGCGACCCGAACGCACCCACCCTCATCGACCGCACCCACCTCCATCTCCTGCTCAACGGCGCATATACCGACGAAGAAATCAGGCTCGCCGACCAGCGCTTCGCCATGCTTCAGAAACTCCTCCAGCGCACCCACCGGGAGGAAGCCCTCGTCGGAGCCGCCGTCGCCGACACATTTGCAAATATCAGCGGCCTGCCACCCTACATTTACCCGCCGGAGTCCAAAACCGTTCGCCCGCTGGGCCATCCGTATCTCTGGGCGAGAAACCTCCTCGCCAACCGCCTCTACGACTGCCCGGTCATTTTCATGGAACCCTACGTCATGAATTCCACCATCGACCACGCCCGCATCCAGGCCGGCGACTACGAGGGGCTACGCGAAATCTCCGGCAAATCCCAGCCTTCCATCTTTCGCGAATACGCCGACGCCCTCACCGAGGGCCTCAGGAACTATTACGCCCAAGCCCGCCCGGGTGCCGACGATTGAGTGTCCTCCGGCGGAATGCGGTAATCCGAATGTGAATCACAACCGATCCAGGGCCTCACGCTGGCACCATCACACGCACCCGCTCCCTCCGGTGAGAGTGGATGAGCCGATGGTGCCGAAGCCGAGTCCACCTTGATCCACGGACAGGGTCAGCAGGTCTCCGAAGGTGGCGCCGAACGGCCGGGTGAGGACGAAGGCGATCCAGAATAAGGCGGTCCGGTTCCAGCGAGTCAGCCAGGTGGCGAGCACGATGAGGACGAGCAACCCGCCGACGACGGCGGCACCGCCGCGAAAGCCGAGGCCGGAATCGTCCGCCAGACAGTCCCCTATAGCCGTGCCGAGGGTGTTGGAGACGAGAACGGCCATCCAATAGAAGACCTCCGCCTTGCGGGTGTGGATGTGGATGTGATTTACGGACAGACTTTTCTCACTGAAACGCCAAGCCGCGAGCACCGCGATCAGGCAGGAGATGCGGATCAGTAAGCCCTTTGCCTAGCCGAGGCCAAGGCTGCGGTCCATGAAATCCGACATGGTCGTGCCGGCGGTGCTCGTCGTGAGGATGACGGTCCAGAAGAAGAACGGGTGGAATGTCTCCGCTCGCAACTGGCCAATCAGGGAAACGAAAAAATGGAGATGAGAATCAGGGAACTGATGGCATAACCGACGTTGAGGGTCATGACAACAGGTCGCCAGCCGTCTCCCCGAGGGTGGTGGCACAGATCTTCATGACCCAGAAAAGGCAATTGACGCGGGCTATTTTATTCATGGCGGAGGCCGAAAGTAGATTTCCCGACATGAGAAGAGCTTGAGGCCGCGCGCGGGATTGATTTCCGGGGCAGGACGCCGGATGCTCCGACCATGAACTGGATCCACTGGTCACTGCTGTCGGCGTTTTTCGCGGGGTTGACCGCTATTTTGGCCAAGGTCGGGGTGACCGGAGTGAACTCGGACCTGGCCACGGCGATCCGGACGACGGTGATTCTGGGATTCGCCTGGTCGGTGGCGTTCGTGACCTCGAAGCCGGCGCTGATGCTGGATTTCCCGGGAAAAACATGGGTTTTTCTGGGTTTGTCCGGGGTGGCGACGGGCCTGTCCTGGCTTTGCTATTTTCGGGCGTTGCAACTGGGCGAGGCATCGAGAGTCGCACCTGTGGATAAATTGAGCGTGGTTTTCGTGATTCTGCTCGCGGCGGTCTTCCTCAGGGAAAAAATGACCGTGCAACATTGGATCGGCGGGACGCTGATCGTTTCCGGGGCGGTGGTGCTGGCTTGGAAAAGCGGGAAAGTCTGAAATCCGCAACGAGCCGACCCGCTTCATTCCGGGATTTCTCCGCGCTCTCACTTGCTTCTCATCTTTGCCATGATATTCCATCGAAACGGATGGAAGACATTTGCCGACTGTCGATGATCCCGAATTCCCAGTCCCCGTTTACCAGAACTCCAGTTTCATGCGCCAATTGTTCCGATCCGCTTCCACCCGCCTGGCTCTTGTCGCCTTCTGCCTGTTTTTCCTGATCTCGCTCTTCTCCCGCCTGGCGCTGCTGTTCGCGGCCCGGCATGACCTGACGGTGGACGGTTCCCTCATGGGCATCTTCGCCTGCGGGTTTGTTTTCGACGTCGCGGCCGGGATGTTCGCCGCGATTCCATGGCTTTTACTCGGAGTGATCGCTCCGGTCCGTTTTTTAAAAAGCCGGGCGGGCGGGGTTTTGATCGGACTCATGATGACGGTTTTTGCCAGTGCGCTGATTTTCATCACCACCTCTGAGTGGTTTTTCTGGGACGAATTCGGCGCGCGCTTCAACTTCATCGCCGTCGATTACCTGATCTGGACGCAGGAGGTGCTGGGAAACCTTTTCGAATCCTACCCGATGATCCCGATCCTGTCGGGCATCGTTCTAGCGGGAGCCCTCGCCACCTGGGTCATGAAGCGGAAAGGCGCCTTCACTTGGGCATTGGCGGGCACCACCACCTGGGCGGACCGCTGCGGATCTCTGGCCGCGGGTGCGGTTCTGACGTTCCTCTCCGGGTGGTTGGTGAGCCAGTCGTCGATGCCCGCATTCACCAACCAATACCACGGCGAGCTCGCGAAAAACGGCTGCTGGTCGTTCATGGCCGCCTTCAAACAAATGGAGCTGGATTACACCAAATGGTATCCCAACCTCCCCCACGAACAGGCGCTTGCCGACGCCAAACGCCTGCTCGTCACGCCCAGCGAAACCGCCACCTCGCCAAACGTCGATGACCTGCAACGCTCGATCCGCCACCAGGGACCCGAACACCGCTGGAATGTCATTCTCATCTGCATGGAAAGCCTCAGCGCTGACTACATGAGCTATGTGGGCGGCAAACCAAAAATCACCCCAAATCTCGACCGCATCGCCAAGGAATCCATCTTTTTTGAAAACCTCTATGCCACCGGCACCCGCACCGTCCGGGGCATGGAAGCGCTCACGCTGGGCCTTCCGCCGACGCCGGGGCAGTCCATCATCTACCGCCCGGAAGGCACGGACCTGCTCACCACCTTCAGCCCGTTTCTCAAGCGTGGCTACGACTGCGCGTTCTTCTATGGAGGCGACGGCCGCTTCGACTACATGAACCGGTTTTTCGAAACCTCCGGCTGCCGGGTGATGGACGTGGGTGCCTGGGAAAAATCCGACATCACCTTCAAAACCTCGTGGGGTGCCTGCGACGAGGACCTTTTCAACAAAACCATCTCCGAGGCGGACAAAACGTATGCGGCCGGCAAGCCCTTCAAGTATTTCTGCATGACCACCAGCAACCACCGGCCCTACGATTTCCCGGCCGGACGCATCGACCTTCCATCGCATTCCGGGCGCAGGGCCGCCGTGAAGTATTCCGACTGGGCCGTGGGAGACCTGCTGGCAAAGGCAAGCAAGCGCCCGTGGTTCAAGGACACGCTCTTCGTCTTCTGCGCCGACCACTGCGCCAGCAGCGCGGGAAAATCCGACCTCGATGTGACGAAATTCCGCATCCCGGCGATGATTTACAACCCATCGCTCGTGACGCCCCGGAAGATCGACGCCCTGTGCAGCCAGATCGACGTCATGCCCACCGTCTTCGGCCTGCTGAACTGGAATTATGAAACCCTCGGCTTCGGCCATGACCGCCTGGCCCCCGGAAATGCCGCGCTGCCGCAGCGCGCGTTCATCAGCAACTACCAGAAAATCGCCCTCCTGCGCAACGACGGTCTGGCGATCCTCAAGCCGAAAGCGCAAGTCTCGCTCTACGATTGCGACCGCAAGACCGGCACCCTCACGCCCCGACCACCGGAAAAGGCCGAAGCCATCGTGCTCGACACCACCGCCCTTTACCAAAGCGCGTCCTGGCTTTTCAGCAGCGGCCGCCTGAAAAAATCGTTCCCCCAGACCACGCCCGGGCTTGCCAAGGCCGAGCTTTCCGAGTGAAAGCAACCCGCCGCCGATCTACGGAAAACCCGCCTCGTTTCATCATGACCCAACCCAACACGCAGCCACGTCTCAGCACCCAGGGCCTCATCAACCACCATCGCAAGCTGGTCTTCGTGGTGATGTTGATCGCACTCGCCG
>JBEDKU010000734.1:0-7116 GCA_041172045.1 Verrucomicrobiota bacterium
TATTGATTCGAAGCAATTCATTGGAATTGAGTCGATTGTGGGTGTGGGTAATTTTCCGAAAACGAACGATATGATCAAGAATTGCGGATCATTGTTCGGAGTGCTTCTCTTTCGCCGTTCCCCCCAACTTATGAAAACCTCCGTGTTCCCCCACATGGCTGCCCTCCTTGCCTTGAGCGCGATGCACCCGCTGCTTGCTCAGAACTCGGTCGGCACTCCCCACGCTTTTGAAATCGGCCTGAAGGCCGATCACCTCGATGGCAACTCCGATCCACGATTCGCCACTTCGGCGGTTCATGCGGGCGGATATGAAGTTCCCGCCATCGAAAAGGCGTCTGGCAACCTGCCGGATGCCAGGCCGGTTTTCGCCTCCCAAGACGTGCTCACGCTCAATCCCCGGACTTCGGTTCCGCAGGGGGTCGAGTCCGTGGTGGATATGGACGTGCTCCGCAATCCATCGCCGTATCGGAAAGTGGCCGTGAGTTCGAGCCAGCCGAAGACTTACGAAATCGAGACGAACAGTCTGCAAAAAGGCCTTGCCGGAATCTCAGCCGTTTATCGGGAATCGGGCCGTAAGGAAAAATCGGTGGATTCGCTCGCTGTTTCGCTCTCGGTTGAGCAACAAATCAAGATCGACGTCGCAAGGGTGCTTGAAATCGTCGAATCCGAAGTGACCGCCAATCCAAGCATTTCCTGCGAAATCGTGAAAGCTGCCATATCCGCGTCTAATGCCGATGTGCCACTGGTCGTTTCTATCGTCCAAACGGCGATCACCGCCGCGCCTGAAAACATGCGAATGATCTCCCAGTGCGCGATCGCCTCGATGCCAGAGTCCATCACGGCGGTTCAGGCCTTGCTCGCCAAACTCGATCCCAACAGTGGCGATGCCGCGGTTTACAGCTCCAAAAGTGCGAAAAGCGCCAAGAGCGCGAAAGTGGCGTCCATCGTCGCCGCTCCCGCCAACCCCTTGGACAACGTTTATCTGCCGGTGATGACGCCGATCATCTCCAGCCGTCTCGTGACGGATGTGAATCCTTCCACAGCTCGCCGTTAACTGAGATCGCTGCGGGACTGGATTTCAAAAAACAGCCGCTCCGATGGATTTCGGAGCGGCTTTTTTTGTCGGCGAGCTTGCTCGCTCAATGGTTGAAGATGAATTCCTTGGAATTCAGCAAAGCCCAGAAGATGTCTTCCAGAGTCTCGCGCCCGCTGGCGGGATCTTTTTGCTCCGCCACAGCCACCAGTAATTTCTCCCGTTCCATGTCGGTGGGTGGGCGGCTGAGGACGGTCAGGTAGAGACGGTTGATGATGTCGGCCGGGCTCTTGTTTTCCTTGAGGAGATTTTCCACCAGTTTCCCTTGGCGGATGCGTTGCTGGGTGGTGTCGCCGTTGAGCAGGTGGAGTGCTTGCGATAGGTTCGGCTCCATCTTGACCTCGCACGAGCAGACGGTGGCGCGGGTGGCGCGGCCGAAGGTGGTGAGGAAATAGTTCGAGGTGTTTCCATCCGCGATTTGCACGGCTCGCGCGCCGAGCGGCAGTCCCTTGAATTTGTTCGGCGTGGCGGTGACTTGGGAAATGCAGTCGAGCAGGACTTCCGCGCGCACCCGGCGGATCATCGCGTGGGAGAAATTCCGCGTGTCGGTGACGTTGGTCTCGTTGGTGCGGGTGGCGAGCTGGTAGGTCCGCGAGCTACAAATGTCGCGGACGAGCTTTTTGAAATCGTAATTGTAGGAGACGAATTTCCCGGCGAGCGCGTCGAGCAGTTCGGGATTGGACGGCGGGTTGGAGACGCGCACGTCATCCACCGGATCGACGATGCCGACGCCGTTGAAATGCGCCCAGACGATGTTCACGACGTTTTTGGCGAACCAGGGGTTCTCGGCCGATGCCAGCCATCCGGCCACGGCCTCGCGCCGCGACTGGTCTTTGAGTTCGGGCTTCGGGCCGCCGAGGAATTTTGGTTCCATGTTTTGCTTGGTCACCGGGTTTTTCATTTCCCCGCCCTCGTCGAAGATCACCCGCTCGCGCGGATCCTCGGCGGGCTTGCGTTTCACCTGGGCGAAAAACGAGGCGAAGCTGTAGTAATCATCCATCGTCCAGCGGTCGAAGGGGTGATTGTGACACTGAGCGCACTGGATGCGCGTGCCCATGAAGACCTGCGCGACGTTTTCAGTGAGTTTCAGGACGTCCTGCTCGATTTGGAAGAAATTCGTCGCCGGGCTGGAGAACGTGCCGCCCTTCGCGGAGAGCAGTTCCTTCACGAGATCGTTGAACGGGACGTTCCCGGCGATGCGCTCGCGCAGCCACTGGTAGTAATTCAACGCCGCTTTGTAGGACACCTGCTGCGGGCCGTTGTTGAACGTGCGGATCTGCATCAGTTCCGCCCATTTCATCACCCACATTTCGGTGAATTCCTTGCGCCCGAGAAGTCCATCCACGAGGAACTCGCGCTTTTCCTGGCGGGTGTCGGCTAGAAATTCCTGCCGCTCCGCCACGGTGGGGGGAACGCCGACGATGTCGAGGAACACGCGGCGCAGGAAGGATTCGTCATCTGCGATTTCGGACGGGACGATGCGCAGCTTGTTGAGCTTTTCCGCGACGTGCGTGTCGATGTAGTTGAAAGCCGGAAAGTCGGGGCGGGTGTAGGCGAGGTCCGCCGGGACGACGATGGCCTGCGAGCCCTCGGTGAAGGTGTGGAAACGGGCGAGCAAAAACGCCTCGCCGCGATGCTTCGATGCGGCGAGCCCCTGGCGGCGGTCGATGGAGACGGAGTTGTCGTTGGAGCTGGAAAACCCGGAAAGCGTCGTCACATCCCGGTCGGTGCCATCCGAGTAGGTGGCGCGGACGGTGAAGGGAATCCGCACGTCACTGCCGGTGAGCACCAGTTGTTTTGGTTGCACCTCGATCCCGGTCGGTCGGGCGATTTCCCCTTCGTCGAAACGCGCGCCATCCCGGATCCAGCCGACCAGGGTTTGGTAAAACGGGCTGTCCTTTTTCATCAGGTTCCCGCCGGTGTGGGGGACCGCGCCGACGGATTTGGTGATCAGCAGGGATTCCTCCGGCACCGCGAGGTTGATCCGGCGTCCGGCCATTTCGGTGGTGAGGCGGAAGTGGTCGCCCTTGGGATCGAAGCCGTAAAGGGAAAGGTGAAAGCCGTCCTGCCCGCGGGCCGAGCCGTGGCAGGAGCCGGTATTGCACCCGGCGGCGGTCAGGACCGGCATCACGTCGAGTTGGAAAGAGAGCGGCCGTGGTTTTTCCGCGTCCTTCACGGTCACCGGCACTTCGGTGCTTAGGCCACGGTAATTGATCCGCAGGTTCGTGGCCCCGTTCTTGAGCGGAGTGAGCGAGGTGCCGGTCAAGCGCGCCAAAGACGCATCCGCGAGTGTGAGCTTCGACTGGGCGGTGATGTCATGGGTTGATGCGTCCTTGAAGCGCGCGATCACGATGACCCGGTGGAAATCGGCGGATGTTTCCAGCGTCACATTTTTCGGGAACGCCTCGATCGAGACGATCCGCGGATCGGGCGGAGCATCCCAGCGGGGCAAGGCGGTTTTCGCCTTGGGTGACAGCACCTCGCCGTCGGGCCACGGCGCTCCCGCTTCGATCCAGCGGCTCAACGCGTCGATTTCCGCAGCGGGGAGCGGCTCGCAGTCTTTTTTCGGCGGCATCCGTTCGTCATCGTCCGCCGCGAGCCGCACGCGTTTGAGCATTTCTGACTCTGCTGGATTTCCCGGACTCAGCGAAGGCCCGCCCTCGCCGCCTTGGATCATTCCCTCGCGGGTGGTGAAAACCAGATCGCCCTTCGCCTTTTCCTGCGTGTGGCATTCGAGGCAGCGGACTTCCAGAATCTCGCGCGCGGCTTCGAACGGGGTGGCTTGTTCATAGGCCATCGCCGCGGTTGGCAGGCTTAGAAAGAGAGTCCAAAGGGATCGCATCGCTTGATTACGTAGGCTTGATTTCAATCATTGCAGGGGTTTTTTGCTGGCGTAAAAAATTCGATCTTCCTGCCATTGCCGGGTTGACAAGTGGTCTCCGGTGCCTAGAGTTCGCGCCCCGAGCCGGATACCGGACGGATTACGAACCTTTATTTGAGGCACACACGCCATGAGCAAACGCACCTATCAGCCATCCAAGCGCACACGGAAAAACCAATTCGGCTTCCGGGCCCGCATGGCCACCAAGTCCGGCCGCGACATCATCCGCCGCCGCCGCCAGAAGGGCCGCAAGCGCCTTGTTCCCAAGGGCGTTGAGATTCAATACAGCCGTCACACGACGCAGCACGGCTGAAGCCGCGCTGCGGCGCGTTTCCGGGAGTCCACCGCTTCCCAGCCATGCGACTCCCGCGAACATGCAGCATGACCCAGCGCGCGGATTTCGCGCGGGTCAAGAAAACCGGTCAGGCGAAAGCCGGCCGGTTTGTCATTTTAAGCACGCTGCCTGACCCGGCGCTTCTCACGATCCGCACCGGGTTCATCACCACCAAGCGCAGCGGCAAGGCCCACGACCGCAGTCTCCTGCGCCGACGGTTCCGCTCGCTCGTCCAGTCCCACGCCCCTGAATTTGTGGAAATCCGCCGCTATCTCGTCACCATAGCCCGGCCTGGAGCGAGCAAGGCCACCTTCGCCGAGCTCGAAGAAGACTGGGTCCGCCAAGCCCGGCGGCTCGGACTGTTTCCACGCCCTGAAAGCCAATCGTGATCACGCGGTTCCTCAGCATCGTGATTCGACTCCTGATCCTCTTTTACCAACGGATCCTCAATCCCATGCTTAAAGTCGTCTCCGGCCCCGGCATGGGCTGCCGCTACACCCCGAGCTGCTCGAACTATTTTCTCCAGGCGGTCGAGGCCCACGGTCCGTTCCTCGGCTCGTGGTATGGAATTTGTCGGATTTTCCGCTGTCATCCCTGGGGTGGCTGCGGTTATGACCCCGTCCCGTCACCCCGGAGTGTGGAAACCGAAATCAAGTCCTGCTCCTGTCACCACAAGACATCTCACCTTTAATTTTCCCAACACGCCTCCATGTACGATCGTAAAACCTGGGTGATCCTCTCCCTCTGCGGCTGCCTGCTCGCCGCCAATCTCTACTACTCCAACAAAGCGCAAGTCGAACAGGCCCGCATCCGCGCCCAGGAGCAAGCACTGCAGAAAACCATCGAGCCGCCACCAGGCGTCCCTACCGTCAGCACGGCGGAGCTTACCGTCGAGCCGCCGCCACCGCCTACCGAGGAGGAAACCGTGGTGCTCGAAAACTCTGATGTCATCTACACCCTCACCAACATCGGTGCCGGCATCAAACACGCCGAGTTCAAGAAACAGTTCCAAGTCGGCAGCAAGGACCAGCTCGTCCGCGCCAACCGTTTCGGACCCGGTCCCATCGGCGGGCTGGCCGGCGTCGGCGAGGCTTTGGAAAACATCCCCTACGCTTACAAAGCCGACGAATCCATCGCCGGAAAAAAAGCGGTCTTCATCGCCAAACTGCCATCCGGACTGATCGCGAAAAAGTCGTTCTCCCTGTCCGAGGAAAACAAGCCGGGCTCCGCCTTCCTCTTGGATTTCGAACTCAAGCTCGAAAACTCCGCCGCCAACGCCATCAACCTCAGTCAATGGAGCATCTTCCTCGGTGAGGCGTCGCCGACCTATCAAGCGGAAGTCGGCCAGCAGACCGGATTCTTCTGGAGCGAGAACGGCGGCATCAACTTCAAGGACGGCTCCGGCTTCAAGGGCGGCATGTTCAGCTCCGCCAAGTCGCTCATGAAGAGTGACAGCGAAAAGCCCGTCACGCTCGCCGGCGTCACCAACCAGTTCTTTGCCACCGCGATCCGTCCGGCCGAGCCCGCCGTCGCCAACGTCTGGGCCAAGTCGAACCAGGTCAGCCTCGCCGCCGGGGGGCATCCGGTGACCTCCGTGAACGCCGGACTCCAACTGCCCGCCGTCTCCCTCAAACCCGGCGAGCCACTCTCCCTCGACTACCTCGTCTTCATCGGTCCCAAGCATAACCCGATGCTCCACAAGATGGAGAGCGCCTGGGGCGCCGGCTGGGGTGATGTGATGCAGTATGGCTGGTTCTGGTGGGTCTCCGGCCCCCTCAACTGGCTGCTCAATTTCTATCACAGCATCCTCGACGGGGTGGCTAAAAACTGGGCGTGGGGACTCTCCATCATCCTCCTCACCGTCACCGTCCGCATCCTCATCTGGCCGCTTCACGCGAAGTCCACCCACACCATGAAGCGGATGGCCAAGCTCCAGCCGGAGATGCTCAAGATTAAGGAGAAATACGCGGATGATCCGAACAAGATCAACACCGAGACCATGGGGCTCTATCGGAAATACGGCATCAACCCGCTCGGTGGCTGCCTTCCCATGTTCATCCAGATCCCGATCTTCTTCGGTTTCTATCGAATGCTGCAATACGCCGTCGAGTTGCGCGGCCAGGGTTTCCTCTGGGTCGACGACCTCTCCCAGCCGGACACGCTCACCCACCTCGCCTTCCTTGGAGGAATCCCGCTGAACATCCTGCCCATCGTCATGGCGATTTCCAGCTTCCTGCAAATCAAGATGACGCCCAAAACCGGTGATGCCATGCAGCAGAAGATCATCATGTTCATGCCGTTCATGTTCTTCTTCTTCTGTTATAATTTCGCCTCCGCCCTCGCCCTCTACTGGACCACCCAGAACATCTTCTCCATCGGCCAGACCTGGCTCATGAACAAGATCCCCGAGCCCGAACTCAAGGCCCGCACCGGTTCCGACAAAAAATCTTGGGTCCAGCGCATGGCCTCCCGCCAGGCGGAGATGCAGAAGGCCAAGAGCCAGGGCGACATGCGCGACGTCACGCCGGATTCCAAAAAGAAGCGTCCGCCGCGGACCGGCGGTTGATCGGAGGGCAGGTCACCGGCGTGGCAATCCATGCCGCCCATCAGATCCTTTTCGCTTCGCGCTTGATCTCTAATGACGGCGGTCGTTTGATTGCCCGCACCGAAAGGTTCAATTCATGAAACTCGAAACCCTCTGCCTGCACGCCGGTTATTCTTCGGATCCCACCACCCAGGCCTGCGCCGTCCCGATTTACCGCACCGCGTCCTACGTTTTCAAAAATACCGAGCACGCCGCCAACCTCT
>JBEDKU010000735.1:0-2996 GCA_041172045.1 Verrucomicrobiota bacterium
GCTTATGGCCCGCCGGGAAGCGCGAGCCTGCCCATCAGCAACACCCTGGCCTTGCCAGCCACGCCAGGCAGCAACAACCAAGGTATGGGCCAGAGCGGCGGATCGTCGCGGGCAAGTACGACCACCGCGCCGTATTACCCGAGCAATACCACCCGCGATCTCAGCACACCGGCGGGCACCACGCTGGTCCTGCGCAGCAGCAGTTTTGGCGGCGTTTTCGCCTCGGGCCTGCCCCGCTATCTGATGGGCGAGGAAATCAAGGCGCCGCTCACCCGGGCGGATCTCACCACGGTGGCACCCGCCGGCTACTGGCGTCAGATGCCCGTGCAGCCCGGCGAAGGATTTCTAACCGCAGCGAGCGTCACCACGACCGCGCTCCCTACCAGCAGCGTCAGCGTCACTTCCAGCAGCACGGACTCGCGCCTGGTGTCGGTGGCGAGTGTGCCCGTTGGATTGGTGAAAGGGGCCTCCTTGCTGGGGCAGCCGATCATCGACATCACCGGCACGACGGTGACTCTGGCGGATTTTGCCAACACCAACATCACCGGCAGCGTCGCCTGCACCATCACCCCGGCGCAGAACTACTACTACAGTCCGCACGCTGAGAAGTGCTTCGCCTCGCAGCCCGGGCAGGTCAGCGTCAGCTGGGTTTCCAATGTGGCCAGCGGCGGATTCTACGAGGTCATGACCGAGACCTTCTCGGTGGCATCGACCACAGCCAAGCCGATCCGGACCATTTACTGGAACCAGCGCGGATTCGATGCGCCGGCAGTGACCATCACCGACCCCAACATCATGGCGGTGAATCCGATCTACAATCTATTCGTGCCCAAGGCCGTGACCAACGAGGTGGTATCACCGGGTGATAGTCCGTCCGCTCCGCCGATTTATAGCACGCTGAAATTCACCAAGGTGGGCGCGACCGCCCAATTGAGCGCCTACAACGTGGAAGGAAGAATTTTCGTCGAATACCTCGGCAAGGCCCGGGTCGGCAACAACGTGTTCACCTACATCGGATCGGACATTGTGGAAATCGTCCGTCAGGCGGAGACCTCCTACACCGCGGTCAGCCTCGGCAAGGAGATCCTGCCGCATGACGGCAGTTCGGTTGAGCTCATCGCCTCGCCGGTCAACAGCGGGTCCACGACCGCTTACTACGCGGGTGTGACAAA
Source organism: Verrucomicrobiota bacterium (assembly GCA_041172045.1). Lineage (GTDB taxonomy): Bacteria > Verrucomicrobiota > Verrucomicrobiia > Verrucomicrobiales > Akkermansiaceae > Luteolibacter. The sequence continues at coordinate 1,173 of JBEDKU010000735.1, forward strand.
AAGCGATGGCTCGATAAGTTACTATGCCGAGCGAGCCACCAGCAGCGCCAATGATCCCGATAATGGCAATCCCAGCAGCACCACGGCTTTCAACGATGTGAAGTTTTATTGGCTCGAAAAGGGCGACTATGGGATCAACTGGCCGACTTACAAAGATGCCTACTGGCTGCGTTGGTCGCCGGATCTTGCCGACTACGCGGTCCAAACGGTGAATGCCGGCGGAAGCACGGCGGACACCGGCCTGCAATTCAGGGGCGGCGCGCTGCCGACCATCATCTATCAAGATGATTCTGCCAACGCGGAAGCGACGCTGGACGCGTTGAGCCAGTCCGTCCTGGTCAATCCCGGCTCCGACGGCCGCAATCGCGCGCTGCTCAAGTTCACCGGGGCTGGCACGCCGTGGTATGTGAACCTTTATACGCAGGCGGAGACCCGGGCCTTGAGCCTGAGCTCGACCTTGAGCACCACCAGCGGTGTGACCACCGTCACGGTCGCCAGCACCACGGGAATGGAGGTCGGGATGATCGTCTCAGGGTCGGGAATCACCGGCATGGCGACGATTTCAAAGATCCTCGATGGCACCCGCTACATTCTCACGACCACAACCGCTCCCAGCAATGGAACTTCCACGCTCACCTACACGGTGGAGTCGGATCAAGCGTCGCGGATCAGCGAGACCACGGCGGCGACTGTCGGGGATCGCCTGGTTCCACCCGCAGGCCACGAGATCGGTGGCTACATTTCGAGCGGGACTTGCTATTATCCCGCCGGCTACATCAATCCCTTCACTCAAGGGATGGATGCCGCGAACAAGGGTGCGATCATCCCGGTTAATGCCAGGACGGGCAACAACACACTCACCGTCCGCTGGTTCAAGAAAGTGGCGGCGCCATCCTCGCAGTTCAGCGATTTTTACGTGTCTGGCAAGATCGGGCGCTACACGGTTTCCTACCCAGCCAATCCCGCGCAGCTCGTCATCGCCCAAGGAGTGGGCACGGGTGACCTCACGGGAGCGGAGGCGGCCGGCCAGGTTTACTATCAAAATGATTCCACCCAGGTCGGTTACAATCCGAACGAAGAGCATGCCTTCATGCTCGGTGGACGGGCCTATGCGTTGCGCGATGATCTCAATCTGACGACGGCGGGTGCGACCTACACCTCGGAGCCCTACCTGCTGCTGGCGCATACCAGTGTGGTTGACGAGCGGCCGGCGATGAAAGCCTACAAGGTCATGAGAACCGACGCGACTTACACCTTCAACTACACCGCCACGGCGGGCACCTTGTTGGTGAAGCCCTATCCCTTGCCACTGTTGCCTCTTGCGATGGTGGGCACGGGTGATGCCGCCACTGCCAAGGATCTTGAAATCGTGGGTGCCGACGCGCCGGTCAACACGGCGGTGCAGTCTGCGGCCGCCTACAAAGGATTCACCTTCAAGGACCGCAAGGGCTTTACCTGGATTCACCGGGGGCCGCATGCGACGGGCACGCCGACCCTGATGATGAAACTCTATTACAAGAGCCAGGATGGATTCTTCATCCCGGGAATGAGCAGCCAACCGCCGGTCGGAACCATCCTGCCGTTCCTCCGGAGCGCCGGGCGCACGGGTCAGCTGTTGACGACCACCTTGATTGACGCCGATCCGGCGGGTGGTGCTGGCCAGATCGATGAGCCGCTGGCCATCACTTACACTCCAACATGGCCGGTGGCCGTGCCGGAACTCGCGGTGGGAGAGTCGCTCACCCTCGCCAAATATGGCCTGCCCCAGGTGCGCGGCCAAGCCAGCGCGCAAATCTATTATCAGGGCTCGATTGCCAAGGACAC
>JBEDKU010000736.1:0-7007 GCA_041172045.1 Verrucomicrobiota bacterium
TCCGCGGATCTGATTCTGTTTGTGTTTCCCGTGACCAATCCCTGGGGCGCGGCGACCTGGAATTTCATCTCGGAACTCCCGCCGGAGGTTCTCCAACGCGTGGTCTTCATCATCCAACAGGCGGACGTGCGCGAACCCATCGACATCAAGGTGATCCTCGGCCACATGGCGGATTTGTCGATGAAGCGCATCGGCCACGTTCCGCCGATCTTCGCGGTTTCCGGAAAAATCGCCTGCGAGGCGAAGCGCGCCACGCCGTTCGTCGCCGAGAACCTCCAGCGCAGCGGCTATCCGGAGCTGGAGAAGTTCATTTCCCGGACCGTTTGCGAATCGCCCTCGCGGCAGGCTATTCTCGAGAGTTGGCGTGGCAAGGCCGCCGCCGCCCTGCGCACGGTCGAGGACCGGTTTGAGAACCAAACGCGGACGCTCAGCATTCACGGCCGTTTCCTTGACACCATCGAGCGGGAAATCGACGGCATCCGCGAGCGCTTCGTCGTCCGCCTGCCGCGCCATCTGGCAGGAGTGGCGGAGGTGTTCGAGACCGAGGCCGTCTGGGTGTCCAAGCGCCTTCGTCGCCGGCTCGGGGCGGCTCCCTCGTTTTTCCGCTTGTTTGTCGGCGACCGCACCGGTCCCGCGATCGAGGCGCTCTTCGTCACCCGCCTCCAGGCCGCGGTCGAGGCGGTCGCCGAGAAGGACGGCGTTGAAGTCGTCGAATTCTGCCGCAGCCACTGGAACGAACTTGGCGAGCGGGTGAAGGAAGCCATGGGCGTCGATCTCGGCAGCGCCGCGCCGCTGGATGAAACGCTTGCGGTCGCCCAGAAGCGCTTCGTGCAAAGGCTCGGCATCGCCGCGCGCCAGGGCATCGACAATCTCAAGGTCCGCAACCAGCTCGACAAGGACCTCCGCCGCCGGAATGTGGCGCTCAAGTCCTTCACCTTCATGACGCTGCTGCTGCTCACCGGCGGAGCCGTCTGCGGCGCGCTCGGCGTCCAATGGGCGCCCGCCATCCTCTGCGGGTTGTCCGCCTTGTTCTTCATCGGCGGCATCGTCGTCGCCACGGTCACGCGCAAATCCATCACCGCGGAGTTTCAACGACGCCTGCTCGATACCTGCGGTGGTTTCGCCAGCACCCTGTATGCGGACTACGAGGAGGCGCTGCGGGTGGTTTTCCAGGATTACGCGGGCTCGCTATCAGTCGTTAGGACCCATCTCGCCCGCGAGAAGCTCGCCATCGAGCCCCGCCTCCGCCGTTGGCAGGAGCTTTTCCTGACGCTCAAGGCCATCGAGCAGGAACTCTGATTTTCTATCGAACTTCGGCCGCGGCGGCCAGCGCCTCGCGGGTGATACGGGTGATTTCCGCCCACTTGCCCTCGTTGATCAGCTGCTTGTCGACCATCCACGAGCCGCCGATGGCGGCGACCACGGGGAGCTTCAGGTAGGCCGCCAGATTGGCCAGCGAAACGCCGCCGGTGGGGATGAATCGAACGCCGGTGTGGCCGTAGGGGCCGGCGAGCGCCTTGAGCATGTTCACGCCGCCGGCGACCTCCGCCGGGAAGAACTTGAGCAGCTTGCATCCGAAGGCGAGCGCGCCTTCCACCTCGCTGGGAGTCATCACTCCGGGGGAAAACTGCAGGCCCACGTCTTTTGCGGCGGCGACGATTTCCGGGTTGAAGCCGGGAGCAAGACCGAAGACGGCGCCGGCATCCTTGGCGCGCTTGACCTGGTCTTTTTCCAACAGCGTGCCCGCGCCGAGCAGGATTTCCGGGAAACTGGCGGCGATCCGCTCGATGGACGCCTCGGCGGCCGCGGTCCGGAAGGTGATTTCCATGATGTCCAGCCCGCCTGCGAGCAGCGCCTCGGCCAATGGCTCGGCGGATTCGACACGGTCAAGGACGACGACGGGGACAATGCGTTTGGCGAGGATGCGGTCAATCATGGGACGGCCAGAGTGAAGAAAATCCGGAGAATGACAAAGAAAATGCCGTGTGGTCCATGGAAACTTTCTGGCAATGAAGGCGCGGAGTTCACCCTTTGCCGTCGAGGTATTTCCAGGCTCCTTGGTAGCGTTTGAAGCGCGAGCGTTCGTGGAGTTCGCGGGGCTGTTCGTCCTCGAAGTATTCAGCGACGAATTCGACTTTTCCGACCTTGTCCTCGGGGTCCGCCCTTGGAGGATCCGAGGATGGTGAGGAAACGCCAGTTCGCTTCGTGGATGGTTTCTTCCAGTCGGGCTTTCAAATCGCGGTCGCGGGTGTCCGGGTGGGTGGTGGAGACGAGATAATCGACGAGGCGGAAAAAATAGGCGCTGTAGCGGGAGCGCATCAGTTGCTCGGCGGTCGCCGGTTTCGCGCGGCCGAGGTGGAAGGGCTCGCAGCAGGCGGCATAGGTTTCGCGGCTTTTGCAGGGGCACAATGACAGCTGGCGCGGTCCTATCGGTTTTTCCATCGGTTCGTTCATGAAGCGGAGTGTGTGGATGGCGGGAGGCGGATCAATGGAAATCCGGTGAGCTGTTGCTTCTGGCGGTTGCGAGCCGCTCCAAGCGGGCTCTACCGCGGGACTCCACCGCCAACCGCGGCGATTTTTGCCAAAATTGGGTTTTGCTTGGCGGCTTTCCCTGCCAATACTGCGGCGGAAGTTCCCCGCATGATTACTTACACCAAGCAGCCACACGCCCGCGAATACCGGCTTATTTTCAAGAACGTGGACCGGGAGGGCTGGGACCCGTCCATCGACTGCTATTTGCGCGACGGCGGCTACGACGATTTGAAAAAAGCCTTCGCGATGCAGCCCAAGGAGGTCACCGAGGAGGTGAAAAAGTCCGGCCTGCGCGGCCGCGGTGGCGCGGGATTCCCGACCGGCATGAAATGGACCTTCATCCCGCCGAACAACACGAAGCCGGTTTACCTGATCTGCAATGGCGACGAGTCCGAGCCGGGCACTTTCAAGGACCGCTACATTCTTCACCAGGACCCGCACCAGCTCGTCGAGGGCATGGTGATCGCTGCCTACGCGGTGGGGGCGAAGACGGCTTACATCTACATCCGCGAGGAGTTCCCGGAAGCGGCGCTCATCGTGGAACGGGCGATCGAAGAAGCACGCGCCCATAATTTCCTCGGCAAGAACGTGCTGGGCTCCGGAGTGGATGTGGAAATTTACGTCCATCGCGGCGCGGGCGCCTACATCTGCGGCGAGGAAACGGGACTCATCGAGTCGCTCGAAGGCAAGCGCCCGTATCCGCGGATCAAGCCGCCGTATTTCCCGGCGGCGCTCGGGCTCTACATGTGCCCCACCATCGTCAACAACGTGGAATCGCTCTGCCACGTGAAGCACATCGTCCGCATGGGCGGCGATGAGTATGCGAAACTCGGAGTCGCCAGAAACACCGGCACGCGGATCCTCTGCGTTTCCGGCGATGTGAAAAATCCCGGTTATTTCGAAGTCGAGGTCGGCAAGGTGACGATGCGCGAGCTGCTCTACGACATGTGCGGCGGCCCCAAGGACGGCCGCGAATTCAAAGCCGTCATTCCAGGCGGCTCCTCCTCGAAGATCCTCAAGTGCAACGAGGTTTTCAAACTCAAGAACCCGGACGGCACCACCAAGGACCTCGATTTCTGGGACATCCAGATGGACTTCGACACGCTCGCCGCCTGCGGCTCGATGGCCGGCTCCGGCGGGGTGATCGTGCTCGACGACACCCGCAAGATGTCGTGGGTGCTCAACAACCTGAACGCCTTCTACGCCCATGAGTCCTGCGGACAGTGCACGCCATGCCGTGAAGGCTCGACATGGATGAAGAAAATTTCCGACCGCCTCGTCGCCGGAGAAGCCAGCCCGTCCGACATTGAAACGCTGGAAAGCGTGGCCTATCAGATCGACGGTCGCACGATCTGCGCCTTCGGCGAGGCCTCGTCCTGGCCGGTGGAGGCGATCATCGGCAAATTCCGCGACGAACTTTTGGCGGATACCAAGCCGGAGAACGCGACGTTGCCGCACAATCCCGAAGAGGAGGCGCAACGGCGTTTCCTGCAACCGGCGTGAATTTGAACGGCGGCAGTAGCCTCCGTCACCCGAACCAGCCATGGACTCCGAATCATCACCCGAAGGCGGACAGGAACCGGTCCGGCTGCCGGATACGGACGCGCGGATGAAGGAAATCGCACGGATCGCGGCTGAGATTGAGGCGGTGAATCGTAAGATCGAAGCGGATCGGAGTCTTCACCCTAGGGTGAAAGAGGTTGAAAAAGATCCGGAATTCCTGGAGTTTTGGAACACGATGTCCGGCGACGAGCAGACGGAATGGATGCAAAACCTGCGGAGCAAACTGGAAGAGCATCGGGACGAAATCGTGCGGCTCCCGGGCGGGGATGGCTTGCTCCAGCGGTTGGATGGCATCACGAAGCATCAGGAGGCCCTGGCTCGGCTGGAGGATGAAGCGCAGGACATGATCTTGCAAACCTACGCGGACGAGGCGGACGTCTCGACCCGCTTGTCGATGGCCATGATCGAACTGATGCGGCATTTGGAAAACCTCACGGACCAACAATGGCAGGAAATGCCGCCTGAGAAACGCGGGAACGCGGTGGATCTGCTCAATCAGTGGAACAACGGCCAGCGCGAGGAAATCCTCTCCCGGTTGCCGATCGAAATCAGGCGGCGCTATGAGTGACGCTGGAATAGACGGTTCCGGGGCTCCGAACCGGGAAGGGAACCACGTGGGAAGTCGCGTCGCATCCGATTGGCAGGTCATCACCGCGCTGATCGCCCGCGTCCTGCTAGGCGTGTGGTTCGTCTATAGCGGCGGGATGAAGATTTTCGGCAGCGGGCTGGACCGCTTCACGCGCGACGTGGCGAACTATCAACTCGTCGGTCCGCCATGGGACGCGGTGGCGGCCTATACGGTGCCGTGGCTGGAACTCATCGCCGGCCTCTGCCTGATGCTTGGCATCCTCCGGCGTGGCGCGGTTCTAACGATCGCCGGTCTGGTGATGGTGTTTTCCATTTCCGTCGGCTGGGCGTGGTTCAAGGGACTGGATATTTCCTGCGGCTGTCACGGTGGCGACGCGCCGATCCAATACTGGAGTAAGGCCTTCGAGTTTGCGGGATATTTCATCCTGCTCGGCTGGCTGTGGCGGGTGGAGACGGTCAACGGTCGCCGTGGATGAAATGCGCTTCCTGTAGGTTCACTCCAGGCACGCCGTGCCGAAAAGGGTGAAGCCGGTGGATTGCTCGATGTGGATGTCGAGGAGCTGGCCGGTGAGTCGGGCGGGGTCGCCGTCGAAGATGACGATTTTGTTATGGGTCGTGCGGCCGGTGAGGCGGGCGGCGTTGTTTTTCGACGGGCCCTCGCAGAGGACTTGCTGGCGGGTGCCGACGACGGCGGCGTTGCTGGCGATGGCGAGGCGGTCGACAACTGCCAGAAGGCGCTGGTTGCGCTCTTCCTTCACGGCTTCGTCGAGCTGGCCGTCCATCTCGGCGGCAGGGGTGTTGCGGCGCTTGGAGTAGCGGAAGACGAAGGCGTTGTCGAACTTGAGGTGTTCGACGGTGTCGATGGTGGCTTGGAAATCCTCTTCGGTCTCGCCGGGGAAGCCGACGATCATGTCGGTGGTAATGGCGAGGCCGGGGCGGGCGGCTTTCATTTTCTCGCAGATCTCGATGAACTTCTCGTTTTTATACGGGCGGCGCATTTCCCGCAGGATTCTATCGGAGCCGCTCTGCATCGGGAAATGGATGTGCGAGCAGAGTTTCGGCAGATAGGTGAAGGCGGCGACGAGGTCGTCCCGGTAACCGATGGGATGCGGCGAGGTGAAGCGGATGCGCTCGATGCCTTCGATTTCATGCACGGCTTCGAGCAGTTGCACGAAAGGGGACTTGCCGTCGATTTTCGGGAACTCGGTGCGGCCGTAGAGATTGACGATCTGGCCGAGCAGCGTGATTTCCTTCACGCCGTGGGAGGCGAGGTGGCGGACTTCGCCGACGATTTCGGCGATGGGCCGGCCGCGTTCCTTGCCGCGGGTGTCGGGGACGATGCAGAACGAGCAGCGCATGTTGCAGCCCTGCATGATGGAGACGAAGGCGGAGGCCTCGTGGGCCTTGGGAACGTGGTCGCGGATGGTGTTTTGCGAGCCTTCTTCCTCCGCGGTGTCGCAGACGGTGGTGCCGCGCAGGGAAAACTGCGGGTCGTCCATGCGGGCTTCAAGCCGGCGCTGGAGGATGCTGTCCACGTATTCGAAGACCTTGTGGTATTTCTGGGTGCCAACGACGACATCGAGGTTCGGCAGGGTTTTGAAAAGCTCCTCGCCGCGGGACTGGGCCATGCAGCCCATGAAGCCGTAAACGACGTGCTTCCGGTCGCGGCCCTTGTGGATGAGGTTGCCCATTTTTCCGAGCGCCTTCTGCTCGGCCTGGTCGCGGACGGAGCAGGTGTTGATGAGGACCGCGTCGGCCTCGTTTTCGTCGGTCGTGACCGTGTAGCCGCCCTCGCTGAACATGCGGGCGACTTGCTCGGAGTCGCGCTCGTTCATCTGGCAGCCGTAGGTTTTGACGTAAAGTTTGGGCATGGAATTAGCGGGTCGGGCGCGCAAACTAGACGGGAAATTCCGGGGGTTCAAGGCCGCAGGAGCGGGACTTCCCGCCGGCTGACATTCGACCCCGGCGATGGTGGCGTCGCCGACAAATAAAAAATGATTTCTTGCCAATCCGCTCCGGCGGGGCCTATTGACATGTCGATTGAACGACGAAAGTTTGTTAAATCGCTCTTCGTTTGATCCGTGACGCCATGGTCGGAAGGAGGGTTGAATCAGCATGGCGTCATTAGAATTGAATCAAATGGATATTTACGTGGGCAACTTGCCCTACACCGCTACTGAAGGAGATGTTACTGGCCTCTTCGCCGCTTTTGGACCTGTTGAACGGGTGAAAATCATTACCGACCGCGAAACCGGCCAATCCAAGGGATTTGCTTTCGTGACCCTCGGTGACCAAACCCAGTTGAACGCAGCCATCGAGGCTCT
>JBEDKU010000737.1:0-3218 GCA_041172045.1 Verrucomicrobiota bacterium
CGGATTCAGGTGGATGCGAAAGCCACCGGCCACACCTTCGCCGGGAATCTGGAAAAATACACGATCAGCGCCGAGGGCGACGCGGCCACGAATCAGCCGACGGCGCTCAGTCTCGCGTGGAAGTTCAATGACCTCAAGACCGCCGATGAAAAGCGCGATCAGGCAATGATCAAGTGGCTTGGCGGTGGTTCGCCGAAGGGTTCCTTCAAGTTCGTGAAATCGTGGGATGTGAAGCCGGAAGGTGGCCAGGCCGAGGGAACCCTCACGATCAACGGGGTCTCAAAAGCGGTCGCATTTCCTTACACGGTGAAACGGGACGGCGAATGGGTGACCGTCGATGGCAAGGTCTCGATGGACTATCAGAATTTCAAGCTGCCCATCATCCGCTCGATGGCCCTGATGACCGTGGATCCCAAGCTCGTGATCCGTTTCCACGTGGTGGGTAAGATCAAGTGATCATCAGTCTTAAATTCATATGACACCGGAGTTATGGTGGCGCCGACGCGCCGGTTGCGCGCGCACTTTGATGGAGGGCAGTTTTTCCCATGGGATGGGCAGCCTGGACCGGGTGGAGCCGCGGATGGCGGCGGCCTTGCAGGACATTCTCGCGCGGCCCGGATCGCTGGTACGGGCGGTGATCGCCTATCTGGTGGGCATCGAAATGGGCCTGCCTGAGCAATCGGCGCGGGCGATGGCTTGCGGCATTGAGTATCTGCACACCGCTTCGCTCATTTTCGACGATCTTCCGGCGATGGACGACGCGCGGATGCGGCGTGGGGCGACTTGTGTGCATGTCCTCCATGGGGAATCCGTGGCGATGCTGGCCGCGCTGGCGTTGATCAACCGCGCCTATTCGATGATCTGGCAGGGGATTCATCGGGCCGATCCGAAACGTCGCGCGGCGGCGGGCGAATGGGTGGACGGACGGCTTGGCATTGGCGGGGTGATTGGCGGGCAGGCGTATGATTTAAGCGGCTGGCGCGGCGAGCAGAGCGCGGCCGATGTCTCGGAGGTCGCCGCGAGGAAGACCGGCGATTTGCTGCGGCTCTCGCTGGTGCTTCCCGCCATCGTGGGTCGCGGGACGCCGCGGGAAATCCAGATTCTGGACCGCCTCGCGCTGCTGCGCGGCCTCGCCTATCAGGCTGCGGACGATTTGAAGGATGTGATTTCACCCGAGCAGGACTCGGGGAAGACCGGCGGCCGCGATGAAGCGCTGGGCCGGCCGAATCTGGTGGTCGCGGAAGGGCTGCCTGCCGCGGTGCGGCGATTTCGCCGCTTGAGTGATGTGGGGGACCGGGTGCAAGCTGCGTTGCCGGGTTCCGCGGAGCGGTGGATAATGTTGGAGATGCTGAAAGTGCCGATGCCGGTCTCTTCCGCGGAGACCGAATCTTCCATGCTCTCGGCGGCGATTTGATTTTATCAGGAAACGGGAATGATGCGATATCGTGTTAGCAAGGTGGCGCGCGGAATTTATTCCGCGCGAATGGGCATCATCGTTTCGCGCGGAAAAAATTCCGCGCTCCAGTTCTTCGCTCCGCGAGCAGCATTTGATGGGAGGAAATCGGCATGAGTCTCTGGCGCATGATTTTCACCAACCTCCGACGGCATCGCGTCCGCACGGCCATCGGCGCGACCGGGATCGCGCTGGGGGTGGCGACGATGCTGAGCGTGGTGGGTTTGCTAGGCGGAGCGGTGAAGATGTTCGAGCGCATCCTGAGGAGCGACTCGGAGATGGTGGTGTTCGAGAAGAACGTGTCGGATCTGTTTTTTAGCAACGTTCCGGTGGAACTCGTCGCGGAGCTGGAAGCGCAGCCCTTCGTGAAGGACGCGCAACCGGTGCTTTTTTCGATCATCGCGGCACCGGGTCGGCCGGTGGTCACGTGTTTCGGCATCCAGGCCTCCGACGGGCGCCTCAGGAAGGGCGAGTGGCTTCAGGGCGGCGCGGAGGCGTTCAGGGACGATGGCGAGGGCGTGGTGCTCGGCGAGCGCGCGGCGGATTTCCTGAATGCGAAGGTCGGTGGCACTATCGAACTCGGGCAGGGAGTCTATCCGGTGGCTGGTGTCGTCCGGTTGGAAAACGGCTTTGAAAACGGTGGCGTCTTTATGCCGCTGCTCGCTTGTCAGAAGGCGTTTCACAAGGAGGGCGTCTGCTCGGTGGTGACCGTGGCGCTCGCGGCGGGCCATGAGTCGTCGGAGGTGAAGGCTTGGATGGAGAAAAATCACGAAAAGCTAACGGCGCTGGAGAACGAGGAGTTCAGCCGCAGTTATTCGCAGTTCAAGATCATGAAAACGACGGCGTGGGTCGTCGGCGGCTGCGCGTTCCTGCTAGGCGGATTGAGCGTGACGAACACGATGATTCTCTCGGTTTTCAGCCGCATCAAGGAGATCGCCATCGCCCGCGTCTGTGGATTTTCCAGGACACAGGTGGCGTTGATGATTTTCGGCGAGTCGCTGCTCGTCTCGGCCATCGGCACGGTCGCAGGCTGGGGCTTGAGCGCGGGCGGGCTGCGCCTGCTCAAGGCGGTTCCGGATTTGCAGGGTTACATCGAGCCGAACATCGGCTGGCAGGAAGTCGCCGGGGCGATGGGGCTTGCCGCCTTCACCGCGCTGCTCGGGGCGATGTATCCGGCGTTTTACGCCGCCCGGCTGAAGCCGGCGCAGGCACTCAGATTTGAATAACGAAAGGAGACCTATGATGAACAACCAAGTGTTGGTGGAGGATGTGTGGAAAAGCTTCGATCGCGGCCGCATCGAGGTGCTTAAAGGCGTGGGCCTGACCGTGCCCAAGGGCGAGATCGTCGCGCTGTGCGGGACGTCCGGCTGCGGGAAATCCACTTTGCTCAACGTGATCTCCGGACTCGAAGAAGTGGACCGTGGAAATGTGCGGGTGTCGGGTTACGATGTGGTGAAGGAGTCCACGCGTGTCGATTTGCTCCGGCATCACATCGGGTATGTGTTCCAGTTCCATCACCTGATGCCCGATCTAACTCTGGCGGAGAACTGCATGGTGCCGGTCATCGCCGCAGGGGGAAATCGAGCCGACAGCATGGCCCGCTTGCAGGAGCTTGCGGTGGCGACCGGTGTCGAGCACCGGCTCGGCCAACGGGTGCGCGAGCTCTCCGGCGGCGAGCGCCAGCGCGGCGCCTTGGTCCGCTCGCTGATGAATGATCCGGAGCTGCTGCTCTGTGACGAGCCGACCGGCGCACTCGATGAGAAGA
>JBEDKU010000738.1:0-3066 GCA_041172045.1 Verrucomicrobiota bacterium
ATGCAGCCCTACCTGGAGCTGGCGATCGTGGCGGACCACTTGAAACTCCATTTCCGCGAGAAGCTCGACGTGCCGCTGCTGGCGAAAATGGCGCACATGTCGGTGCGGCAGTTCGAACGGAAGTTCCGCGCCACCTTCCAGATGACGCCGCAGGAATACATGATCCGGATGCGCGTGATCGAGGCCTGCGACATGCTGGTCCGCACCAACCAACCGGTGACGACGGTGGCGCTTGAGTCCGGATTCTACGACCACAGCGATTTCGCCCGGCAGTTCCGCCGTCACATGGGGCAGACCGCCAGCCAGTATCGCTTGGAACGGCGGCAGGAAATCCCGGTCCAGCCGCTGCACGGCCGTTGAAAATTTCCTTTCCATCACCAGCGCTTCGTCGGAATCCTACACAAGCCCGCCGCGAATCTACAAGCCGGGCGGAGGGATTCCGCTAGTGTCCACCCAATCGCGCGGCGATCCCCATTTTCTAAAAAACCAAACGCCATCCAGTCATGTCACAAGTCAATATCGCCATCGTCGGCCTCGGCTTCGGAGCCGAGTTCATCCCCATCTATCAACACCACCCGGATGCGAACATGTACGCCATCTGCCAGCGCACCCAGGCGAAGCTCGATGAAATCGGCGACAAATACGGCATCGCCAAACGCTACACCTCCTACGACGACCTGCTCGCCGATCCGGACGTGCATGCCGTCCATATCAACTCCCCCATCCCCGACCACGGCCGCCAGGCCATCCAGGCGCTCAAGGCCGGCAAGCACGTGGCCTGCACCGTGCCGATGGCCACCACCGTCGAGGAATGCCGCCAGATCGTGGAACTGGTGAAGGAAACCGGCTTGAAATACATGATGATGGAAACCGTGGTCTATGCCCGCGAGTTCCTTTTCATGAAGGAAATGTATGACAAGGGCGAGCTCGGGAAAGTCCAGTTCCTCAAGGCCTCCCACCAGCAGGACATGGAAGGCTGGCCGGGCTACTGGCCGGGCCTGCCGCCGATGTTCTACGCCACCCACTGCGTCGGCCCCATCCTCGGGCTCACCCGCGGCGAGGCCGAGTATGTCTCCTGCTTCGGCTCCGGCACCATCGCCGAGGAAATGCACGCCTGTTATGGCTCCACCTTCGCCATCGAGTCCTGCCACATCAAATTCAAGGACAGCGATCTATCCGCACAGCTCCACCGCTCCTTGTTCGACGTCGCCCGCCAATACCGCGAATCGTTCGAAGTTTACGGCACGAAGAAATCCGTCGAATGGCCGCTCATCGAGCACGACCCGCTGGTCATCCACACCGCGAAGCTGCCGGAGCCGGAAATCCCCCAGGAAGTGAAGTGCCCGGACTTCGCCCACTACCTGCCGGAGGAATCCAGGCCTTCACTACCGGCGGCGTCTATGGCGGCGATGGCAAAGAGGACCATCTTTCCTTCACCCAGGGCGGCGGCCACGGCGGCTCCCACCCGCACCTCACGCACCAGTTCATCCAAATGCTCAAGTCCGGCCACGACGCCTATCCGAACGCTATCGAGAGCGCGAACATCACCTGCACCGGCATCCTCGCCCACGAGTCCGCGCTCAAGGGTGGCGAGATCGTCCGCCTGCCGGCATGGACGCACCGCGCGTGATCTGAATTCCAACGATCCGAAAAGCCGCATCCCGTCACGGGGTGCGGCTTTTTTGTGGGATGGGTGATCCAGCCTGAAAGGAAAGAGGGGGGAACCACGGAAGACTCGGACCACACGGAAAAAGAGATCGTGACGGAATCTGGAATCTCAACCTTTTGAGTGAATGCCTCTCTCTCAACTCTCTTCATTTCCGTGTGTTCCGAGTCTTCCGTGGTTCTAATCTCTGAATTTCGGTTCATGATTTCATCCCTCGCATCTCGCGCCGCTGGAGGAGTCCGCCGACGGCCCGAATAATTGTTAGTCCGGACTAACACTATCGACTCGTTGGCCTCGGCGGTGATGGCCTTGCAGGGTGGCTGGGTGGCGAATGAACGGTTGGCATCCATGATTTGTTCGCCATAATTTTCTTCCGGCTCATGGGAATTGGATGGCGTAGATCAGACTTTCCTTTGCGCTGTAGCTCCAAGTGTAGGAGTAGCCGCCGCGCTTGGACTGACAGTAAACGTAGTCTTCATCAGGTTCCCAGCCGGGTGAAACGCTTCCATAGCTCACTCCGCCTTTTGTCCAAGCCGGATACCCATGTTGCTTCAATGCTGCGTCAAGTCTGGAGAAATCGGAGGGGGATATCCTGAAACGAAACTTGGTCGATTCAAAAGGCTCCCACATCAAGAATGGCCTGTGCGAAAGGCGGAATTGGTGTAGTTCCGGCATTTCAAAGATCTTTGTGCATAGCCAAACACCACCTCGGTCAGGCTTACTGATGTAGCCAATAGCGATCAGAATGACCGATGCGATCGCCAGCTTTTTGGTGCGTGTCATATTCTATATCAAGAGGAATTTCATTGTTGCAGAACGAATAAGTCTGTCCATTTGCAGTTGAAAAATCTCTAGCTTCATCGTCCTGCCTTTTGCCGGATTCTCCTGCGACGAAAAAACGGCCGCGCGAGAAGCACGCCGATGAGCGACGCCAAGGTCGGATCAGTGGATTTCCCGGCTGCGGAGAGGTCGTGGGTCAGTTTGCCCTGATTTGCGGAGGGGGTGAAGGTGACATCTCCGGGAGCTTTACCGTAGGGCCAGGCATCTTCGAACTCGGTGAGCCATGCCTCGGATGGGCCGGTGGATTCCGGCAGGTTGAGATGCCGCAGAAGTTCGGTGCGCTGATGCTGCTGGAGCGGTTGGCTGTAACGCGTCCTGCCCGACCATTGTCCCGCCGTCGAAAAACGACCCTCGTAGCGGGATTCCGCCACGAGATAGATGCGTAACAGACGGTGGCCCACACCCAGGCGCGCGGCGGCGCTGCGGGAGTCCGGTTCGCGATAGGGGAAGATGGGACGGGCGGTTTTGAAGCTGATCCGCAGGGCCGCCGCGGAGACCTCGGATTTCGAACGCGCGGCCTGATCCTTGGTGACCTTCATCGCCGTGATACACCATTCATC
>JBEDKU010000739.1:0-4501 GCA_041172045.1 Verrucomicrobiota bacterium
TGCCGGCTCCGTTAGGTCCGATGATGACGTGGACGTGGTTCTTGGAAAGATAGAAGTTGAAGCCATCGACCGCTTTGAAGCCGTCGAACGAGACTCCGAGATCTTCAACTTCGAGGACGTATTCGGGATTAGTGTTCATCGGATATCGGGGTGGCTTTGGTGGTGACGACAGGTGTGGACTTCTGGAAGCGGGCGAGCAGGGCCGCATACTTCTCCTTGTTGGTCGGGATTTTGTCCAATAGGCCGGCGAGGCCGTTCGGGAAGAACATCACGACGGCAATGAAGGTTCCTCCCATCAGGTAGAGCCAGAGGTCGGGATAGGCTTCTGAAAAACTTGTTTTTCCGTAGTTCACGATCAGGCAGCCAAGGACGGCTCCGAGAACCGAGAGACGTCCACCGACCGCGGTGAAGATGACCATTTCAATGGAGGGAATGATGCCGACGATCGACGGTGACATGAAGCCCACCTGGAGCACGAACATGGCACCACCCAGGCCGCTGAGCATCGCCGCGAAGGAGAAGATGAAGGCGCGGATCATCGCCACGTCGTAACCGGAGAAACGCACCCGGTCCTCCCGGTCGCGGATGGCCACAAGCACGCGGCCGAGTCGGGTGTTGATGATATACTTCGCGCCCATGGCCACCGTGAAGAGCAGCACCACGCAGAGGAAGTAGAGGATGTATTGGGCGTTCTCACTGCGGATGTCCCAGCCACAGAGCGTACGCAGGTCGGTGATGCCGTTTCTGCCACCGGTGTATCCCTGGTTGCCGTCGATTCCGAGTGAGAAGATCAGCGCGATCGACTGGGTGATGATGGCGAAATAAACTCCGCCCACGCGCCGTCTGAACAACGCCCAACCGATGATGAACGCGATGACCGCCGGGACCACGAAGATCGCGAAAATGGTGAAGGGCAGACTCTTGAACGGCTCCCAATACATGGGCAATTTCGTGATTTGGTTCCAGTCCATGAAGTCCGGAATGCCGGGCGTGGACTGGATCGCGGTGGTTACGGGGTCGGATGCTTCCAGCTTGAGAAACATCGCCATGCAATAACCGCCGAGTCCGAAGAAAACTCCTTGGCCGAGGCTGAGGACGCCGCAGCGTCCCCAGAGCAGCACCAGACCGATGGCGACGAACCCGAAGCTCAGGTATTTTCCGACGAGATTCAGCCGGAAGACCGGGAGGGCCAGGGGCAGGACGACTAGCAGAAGTAGCAGGAAGCCTCCGAAGGCGATCGCCTCTCCGCGTGTCTTGAACAGGGTGCGAAATAAAAGTGGCATGGCTGTGTGGGTGATGGATGGGCGGTCAGTGGCCGCGGACTTTGCTCGGGAATAGGCCTTGCGGGCGGATCATCAGGGCGATGACGATGACCAGCAGGGTGGCGACCTTGCCCTTGGTGCCTTCCAGGAAGAACTCGAGAATTGACTGGGCCTGGGCGATGCCGAAGGCGGACGCGAGGCAGCCCAACAGGCTGGCAGTTCCACCGGAGACCACGACGAGGAACGCGTCCACGATGTAGCGGCTGCCGCTATCCGGGCCGGTCGAGCCGATGGTGGTGAAGGCCGCGCCAGCGATGCCGGCGATGCCACAACCGAGAGAGAACGCGAGGCGGTCCACCTTGCCGGTGTTGATCCCGACCGCGGCGCTCATCTTGCGGTTCTGCACGGTGGCGCGGAGCCGGAGGCCGAAGGCGGAACGATACATGAAGGTGATCAGGGCGATGGTGACGACGATCGAAAGCCCGAGCACGAACATGCCGTTGATCGGGATGTCGAGCCCTTCCTTAACGTTGTAAGAACCCATGAGCCAATCGGGCAGTGTCGGTGTGACTTCACGCGCGCCGAAGATGGAGCGGTAGGTCTGCTGGAGAATGAGGCTGAGTCCCCAGGTCGCGAGCAGTGTGTCTAACGGTCGGTGGTAAAGATGTCGTATCATCAGCCACTCGACCAACGCGCCAAGGGCGGCGCAGACGAAGAATGCCAGTCCGATGGCGGCGACGAAATAGTAGGGCCCGAACGACGGGGCGTAAGTCGAGGTGAGGTGGGAGCAGAAATAAACGGTGTAGGCGCCGAGGGCCATGAACTCGCCATGAGCCATGTTGATCACCCCCATTTGTCCGAAAATCAGTGCCAGGCCGAGGCCCATGAGCAGGAGGACGCTGAACAGGCTGAGTCCTGAAAAGCTCTGCATGATGAAAATGCTTTGTAATTCTTCGCTGGTGTATTCTCCCATAAAATCAGGCGGTTCGAAGTTTGAAACAGGGTTCCCATGTTGGGAAATGCGGAGGGCCGGAAACTACCCGGCCCTCCGGGTTATAGATGGGCTCTGATGAGAGCCGAAAATCGATTATTGATAGCCTTTCGGGAATGGATCGGGTTCGATCAGGGCGGATTCATAGAGAACCTTCGCCTGTCCGTCCTTCTGCCATTGGCCGATCCGGAGCTTGCTCCAGAGGTGATGGTTCGGGTGGAGTTTCACATAGCCTTCCGGGGCGGTGGTCAGTTCGAGGCCGGGCGAGGCTTCGACGATTTTGTCGATGTCGAAGCTCTTGGCCTTCTCGACCGCTGCCTTCCACAACCATGGGCCGAGGTAGCCGGCCTGGGTCACGTCGCCGATCACGCTGTCAGCACCGTATTTGGCTTTGAAGGCCTTGACGAATTCCACGTTGTTCGGGTTGTTGAGGCTTTGGAAGTATTTCATGGCGGAGTAGAAGCCCATGAGGTTTTCCCCGCCGATACCGAGCACCTCGTCCTCGGTCACCGAGATGGTGAGGAGTGTTTGCTTGGATCCGTTGATGCCCGCGGCGGCGAGCTGTTTGTAGAAAGAGACGTTCGATCCACCGACGACGGCAGCATAGATAACATCCGGTTTCTTGAGCTTGATCTTGTTGATCAGCGAGCCGAACGAAGTGCTGCCGAGGGCGTAGAATTCCTCGCCGACCACCGTGCCTTTGAGGACGTTCTCAATGTGTTTGCGGGCGATCTTCATCGAGGTACGGGGCCAGATGTAGTCTGAGCCGACCAGATAGAAGGTCTTAGCCTTCTTCTCCTTGGCGATCCAGTCGAGGCCGGCGATGATCTGTTGGGTGGCCTCCTGGCCGGTGTAGATCACATTCTTGGATTGCTCGAGGCCCTCGTAGAATGTCGGGTAGTAGAGCATCCCGTTTTCCTTTTCGAAGACCGGAAGCACGGCCTTCCGCGAGGCGGACGTCCAGCAGCCGAAGACGGTGCCGACCTTGTCGCTAACAAGCAACTTCTTGGCCTTTTCCGCGAAGGTCGGCCAATCGCTGGCTCCGTCCTCCTTGATGACCTTGATCTGTCGGCCAAGGACACCGCCCATGGCGTTGATTTGGTCGATGGCAAGTTGCTCGGCCTGGATGGATCCGGTTTCGCTGATGGCCATGGTGCCGGTCGCGGAGTGCAACTGGCCGACGGTCACGGTGTCGTCGGTGACGGCGAGTCCGGTGGTGTTGACCTCGGCGGTGGGGAGCTTGTCCTGGGCGGTCGCCGCGGCCGTCGCGAGAGCGAGGCAGGCGACCTTCAGGAAGTGGTGGCTAATTGATTTTATTTTCATGGTTCGGAGTCGTTGTGTGGCGATGGTCGTGAAACCGGTGACTGATAGTTTCACGACAAGGGGGATGGTTGCACCGCTTGTGCCATGTGGATGGGAGAAGGGTTGAAATCGATTCACGATGACCGGTGGCGGCGGGTGGGGGAATCAAGGGTGCGGCGGCGCTTGGCACGCGCTTTGCTGCCGGAAGGGGCAGAGCATGCTGAATATGATTCACGATAGCCCGAGTGCGTTACGGGAGCCGCTGGTGATTGATCCGGGGATTGTCGATTCGAAGCGGCTCCAGATGTTTTATGCCTCGGTGAGGGAGGGCAGTTTCGCGGCGGCAGCCCAGATTTTGTCCGTAAGTCCTTCGGCGATCAGTCATGCGATGAAGTCGCTGGAGGAGGACCTCGGTTGCTCGTTGTTCCGGCGGCTGGGGCCGCAGGTCAAGCCGACTGGGGCGGCGGTCCGCCTGCTGCCGATGGTGGAGGACCTGTTGGTGAGGATGTCCTCGATGAGGAGTGAGTTGGCGGCGCTGGACGGGCGGGTGGAGAGTGTGGTTTTCGGGCTGCCTTCGACCTTGCTGGGAATTCTGCGGACGGGTCCGTTATCGACGTTTCACGAATGTTTCCCCGCCGCTGATTTTGAAATGGTTGTGAGGGGGGAGGGCGGCTGCGACTCCCCGGACAGGCGGGTGGATTTCGAGGTGGATTATCAGGAACGCGTTCCGCCGGAAATGGTGCGGCGGGATCTGGCGGTCGAGGATTTCCAGGCCTACGCGGCGCCGTTTCATCGGTTGGGGCAGAAGACGCGGATTTCGGTGCCGGAGCTGCGCCAGAGTCTGTTGGTTTTCCCGGACCGCTGGGTTTTCAAATCGTTGGTGCAGCAGTTAGGTAGCGGGGCTGAGGGCGATTTGAGGAAATGGATCCTGCCGGATCCGCGGGTG
>JBEDKU010000740.1:0-3924 GCA_041172045.1 Verrucomicrobiota bacterium
ATCTCAACCACGCCGGCCAGTCCAGCGGGTGGCACATGCGTGCCCTCCTCGTCATCGTAGCCCCAGCCCACCACCGTCCCGTCGGCCTTCAGCGCCAGACTGTGGGACGAGTCCTCCGCCCAGAAATCCCCGCCTGCGGCGACCTCCACCACCTGGTTCAGGCCAGACGGCACAATGAGCTGCCCGTATTCGTTCCACCCCGCCCAGGCCGCGATCGTCCCGTTGAATTTCAGCCCCAGGCTGTGGTTCTGCCCGGTCGAGAGTTTCCCAAAATCCGCCGCAGCCGGCACCATCAACTCACCGTAGGAATTCCCACCCCAGCCGACGAGCGGGTGATCGGGCCAGTCGTTGACGTCGGTCGGCAGCGAGCCCAGCTGGATCTCAAGCGGATCGCTGAATCCATCCCCGTCGCTATCCACCTTCTTGTCATTGAGCCCCAGCGCCTCCTCCGCCGACTCGATCAATCCGTCGCGATCCTCGTCCTCGCCATTGTCGTCGATCATCGTGATCACGAAGGATTTTTCATAAAACTGTTGGGTGGAATCCTGCACGCCCACCCGGACGTAATAGGTCGTCTGTTTTTCAAAATCGAGGACCGGGCCGTCCGGACCGCCCCCGCCGTAGGACAACAACAACTGGTCGTAGTTCACCGCGAAACTGTTCCGGTCGCCTCCGCCCTCCCCCCAGGCCAGATAGTAGGTGAACTCATCATCCGCATCCGCATCCACCACCGTCAGCTTGCCAATGAAGTTTCTATCAGGATCGTTTTCGCGAATGACGGTATTGCTCAACAGAATATCCGTTGGAGCCGCCGCATCCGCGGAGGAGCCTTCCAACAGGAAAAATCCACACAACCCAGCAAGGGCGCGCAGGAACGTGAACCGGAAAGTGTCGGAAGTAAAAAACATCCTGGGGGGATGGATGAGACGAACACGGGGTAAACCACCGCTATGGAAACTAGTTGCAGCAAATTTTGGACCACTCGCAAAAATCCGGAAAAATCCGATATCAGGTCCCAGTTCTAATTAAAATTAAATCCAGCTAATAGGTAACGTTTGTTGATTGATGAGAAGTTATGATTTTCAGCCACTTCTGGTAGAAGTGAGTGATTCACAAGCCGGGATCCTCTAAACATACACCGCCAGCCACGGTCAAGCCCGTATTTACAATTCAATCCTTCACCACTTCTGACAATTAGACGAAGTAAGTATCCTCGTGGGAGTATGGCGGCGCACAGCAGCAGAGAAACCGGAGTGGCTCGATGGCGCGGATCCGGTGCCAGGCCCCGGGCGGAATGAGGATCGCGTCTCCGGCCGCGACCTCGCGCTCCACTCCGTCCACCTCCATCACGGCGCGCCCGCCGGTCAGATAGTAGAACTCCTCACTGAGACGATGGTAGTGCCGCTCGATTTCCGCTCCGGCGGGCAGGCTCGCTTCGGCCAGGCTTTGATGGGCGACCGGCGCGTTGGATAAATCCAGCAGGCTGCGGATGGTCGATCCATCCTTGGTGGTGAACGGGTTCTGCTGCTCGCGATTGCGGATTTCCATGGCGCGAGGAAATCACCGGAGCCGCCGGAGATCAATGTCCGCGTTCGGGGTTGTGGGAAAGCTCCCCGCGCCTAACCTGACGCCGATGTTGATCCGAAAAGTCATCCCCGAGCTGCTGGACCACCTGCCGGCGGACGATCCGGCTGCGCGACGAAGCCGCCGGGACCTCCGCCGCATCAATTTCCTGATGGGCAACGAGCGCTGGGTCTGCCGGACACTCCGCCGTTTCCCGGAAGCCGCCGGACGCGGCATCGTCGAGATCGGGGCGGGCGATGGAAAACTCTGCGAAAAAATCGCCCGCCTTTTCCCACAATCGTCCGTGGCCGCCTACGACCTCGCCCCCGTCCCGGCGGATCTGCGATCCCAGGTCGCCTGGCATCGTGGCGACATTTTCACCATGCCCCCAGCGGCACCCGGCGGTGTCCGCATCGCCAATTTGTTTCTCCATCACTTCGAAGGAAAATCGCTCGCAGCCCTCGGTCGCTGGCTCGGGAATGCCGACCTGTTGGTTTTCAACGAACCCGACCGCGCCCGACTGCCCCACCTGCTCGGCGCGCTGATGCATCCGTGGATCAACTCCGTCACCCGCCACGACATGCACGTCAGCATCACCGCCGGATTCGCCGCCGGAGAAATCCCGCGCCTGCTCGGACTGGATCCCACCGTCTGGAGCTTCCGGGAAACTTCCACATGGCGCGGGGCCAGACGCGTGATAGGCTGGCGGAGTTGAACCGGGAAATCACCATCGCCGGCGGCGGCCTGGCGGGCTTGTCGCTTGCCTCCGCCCTACGGCTGCGCGGGGTGCCGGTGACCGTTCTCGAAGCAGGAACCTATCCGCGTCACCGCGTCTGCGGGGAGTTCATCTCCGGCGTCACTGGCGAAACTCTCGCTAAGCTCGGAATCGACCGATTGTTTGCGGATGCCCGGCAGCAGCGGACACTCGCCTGGCATGAATCCGGACGCCTGATCCATCGCGATCAATTCAAACAACCCGCGCTCGGTATTTCCCGCTACCTGCTCGACGAGCGCCTCCGCCAACACGTCAGCGCGCTCGGCGGTGACATCCAAACCCTCCAGCGCGCCCGGCCGGAACCGCGTGACGGTCTGATCTGGACCGCCGGACGCCGCCCGCGCAACGGCCCGTGGATCGGCCTCAAAGCCCACGTCCGGAACCTCCCGCAATCGGCCGATCTGGAAATGCACGCCGGCACCAACGGCTACGCCGGACTCGCCGGCGTCGAAGACGGCTGGACCAACGTCTGCGGCCTGTTCCGCATCGATCGCAGCCTCGACGCCGGCGGCGGGGATCTGCTGCCAGCCTATCTGGCCGCGGGAGGAAATCACCAACTCGCCGCCGCGCTGCGCGCCGCGGAATGGCGCGAGGGATCGTTTTCCGCCGTCGCGGGATTCGAGCTGGGCCGCCAGACTCCCCTGCCCGGCCTGCTCGCACTCGGCGACGCGGAGAGCATGATCCCGCCGTTCACCGGCAACGGCATGTCGATGGCCTTCCAAGCGGCGGAGTTCGCCGTCGGCCCGCTCGTCGCCTGGTCGCGCGGCGAGCAATCCTGGCAGGACGCCGCCAACACCATCCGCGCGGCGGTGACGCGGCGCTTCCGCCGCAGGCTGGCGGTGGCGGGGTCGCTGCATCCGGTGCTGCTAGGAGCCGGCGGCAGATCGCTGTTGCAAAGCCTGGCGTCCGCGCGTTTGTTGCCATTCCAACCGATGCTGGCGCTGATCCGCTAGACGAAATCCGCCCATGTATCTCCGCTCACTCGCCACCGCCGTCCCGCGAAATTCATTCACTCAGGAATCCTGTT
This sequence comes from Verrucomicrobiota bacterium, assembly GCA_041172045.1. Lineage (GTDB taxonomy): Bacteria > Verrucomicrobiota > Verrucomicrobiia > Verrucomicrobiales > Akkermansiaceae > Luteolibacter. The sequence continues at coordinate 3,366 of JBEDKU010000740.1, forward strand.
GGAAGGCGATGCTCGAGGGGGAGTTCCTCGCCTCACTCCGGCCCCGCTCCGCCGGGTTGATGGAAAAGATCCTGACCAACGGCTCCTCCGGCATCGAACGCCGGAATCTCGCACTTGATTCCATCAGCGACTCCTTCGGCCACGGCGCGGAGGACCTGAACCGCAACTTCGAGCGCGAGGCACCGCCGCTGGCGAGCGAGGCGCTGCGCGACGCCCTCCAAAAATCCGGCCACCTCGCGACGGATGTGGACGCGCTCTTCATCTGCACCTGCACCGGCTATCTCTGCCCCGGCGTGAGCAGCCACGTGGCGGAACAAGCCGGCCTGCGGCACGATGTCTATCTGGCGGATCTCGTCGGCCTCGGCTGCGGCGCGGCCATCCCGATGCTGCGCGCCGCCCAAGGATTCCTAGCAGCCAACCCCAAAGCCGTGGTGGCTACCGTGGCAGTGGAGATCTGCTCCGCCGCCTTCTTCGCCGACGATGACCCGGGCGTCCTGATCAGCCTCTGCCTATTCGGCGACGGCGCGGCGGCGGCCATCTGGACCGGCGAAGGCTCGCC
>JBEDKU010000741.1:0-3705 GCA_041172045.1 Verrucomicrobiota bacterium
GATCGGGGTGTATAAAATCTCCTCGCGGGGTTCTGAAATCACCACCAACATGCCGGACTCGGTGTCCCGCACGTTGTTGACCTCCACGGCACTGAGCCGCAGCGCGTGCATTGCGGAGCCATCCGAATTCTCCTGCCACCCCTCGTCGGTCATCGATTCGATGCGGTCGGACTCGCTCACCAGCACAAATCCGGCGGGCGTCGCCGGCTTCGCGGCGACTTGTGGCACGGAGGATCCATGGTTCAGCGGGAAAATCGCAAGAAGTCCGGCAAGTGCCGCTGCGATCCCGCCGCCGATCCCCCAGCGGACCAGCGAGCGGCCGGATGAAATCGCCACGACATTTTCCGCTGCAGGTCCGGCGAGTTCGTCGATCATTTCCTCAAGTTCCCCCTGGCAGTCCTGGCTCAAGGCCGGCGGCATCAGACGGGCGAGTATTGTTTCGATGGGATCAGGCGCTTGCATGGCGGTCCTCCTTCACGCGGCGCAGTTCGTGCGCCAGTTGTTCGAGTGCGTAGCGGTAGCGCGACGCCGCCGTGTTGGGCGAAATCGCGAGGGTTTCGGAAATTTGCAAAAACGTCAGCCCACCCCAGAATTTCATCACCACGACTTCCCGTAGCTTCTGGCTGAGTTTCTGAACGGCCTCCCGTAAAATCACGGCTTCCTCGTCCTCTTCGAGCACTGGATCCAGCCAAACGTCCTGAAAATCATTGAGATAGATCACCGACTCCTCGCGCTTCCGGCGGCGCGACTCACTGCGGTGGTGGTTCAGCCCGCAGAAACGGATGGTGGAAAAAACCAGCGGCAGGTCCGGTGGCGCGTTCCCCTTGTCGGCCTGGTGATGCCACATCCGCAGAATGGCCTCCTGCACGAGATCCTCCGCGTCCGGGCGGGAATTGCTCCAACCGCGGGCGAAAAGAAGCAGCCGCGGACCGTTCTCGGCCAGCCACTGCTTCCATGCGTTTGCGGGAGAATCCATCGTTCAGGAGAGGAAATGCCCCTCGCGGAGGCTTTTGTCTGAAAAATCGATCTCAATCGATAAAACGGATTTTCCCGGGAACCGGCGTGCGGCCCATCGCCATTTCCGCGTGTTGTTCATCGGTGCAGGACGAGTTGATCGGCGCGTCCGGAGCGGCATCGCTGGCTTCGAAATAGCCGTTCTCCAGCATCCATTTTTCCACTTCTTCGCCGGAAATGTCGGGCAGCATATGGCCGTCGATCTCCACACAGGGCGAGAGCGACTGACCGCTGCGCTGCTCCATTTCCCAACGGAACGCGGGATTCTTGATAATATCCTTCTCTTCGTAGGGCAGATCATACTTCCGCATGATGGCGCGGATGCCTTCGCTCCAGCCGCAGAAGGTTTTGAGGTAGGCGGTGATTTTCGGGGATTTCGGTTCGGACATGTCGGTGGTTGGTTGGCGGCAGGATAAGTCGATCGGCGGAAATCGCAAGCACGGTGGTATGGCTGTATTTTGAAGGAGGTAAGCGACAAGGCACGGGCGACATGTTTCGCCCCTCCGTGCGAGACCACTCACTGACGGTTCGACCATTCCGGAGTGCGTGAAGCTCTGCTCGCGCCCGGGAGGATTCGGCTCTGCCGGATGAGGGGCGGAGCTTCTTTATAAGCAAGCGAAGAGGAAGAGCTCCGCGCCACATGGAGCAGAGCTGCCATCCGCCACATGGCTGAAGCAGAGCTTCCAGCACTCCGGGTGGTGAAACCCAGCTAACCAGCCATGCCGCTCATCCTCGCGGGGTCGAGTAAGCCGGCGAGTTCCTCCGCTGTCAGCCCGAGCTCCTCCAGCCGGCCCTCACAGATCTCCCTCACCGTCCGCTCGCTGGCGACCGACTCCTTGGCGATGGCCGAGGCGCGGTCGTAGCCGATGCGCGGGGCGAGGGCGGTGACCATCGAGAGCGAGAGTTCGATGAGTTCGCCGCAGCGTTTTTCATCGGCCTCGATTCCAACCACGCAGCGTTCGCGGAAGGCGTCCGCCACGTTGGCCAACAAACTGATGGATTCCAACAGACAGGTTCCTAGCAGCGGCATCGAGACGTTGAGTTCGAGAAATCCGCCGACGCCGCACCAGGCGACGGTGGTTTGGTTTCCGGCGACACGGGCGGCGACCATGGTGACGGATTCGGACATCACCGGATTGACTTTTCCCGGCATGATCGAGGAGCCGGGCTGGGTGGCGGGCAGCCGGAGTTCGCCGATGCCGCAGCGCGGGCCGGAACCTAGCAGCCGGATGTCGCTGGCGATCTTGTGAAGCGAAACGGCGATGGTTGCGAGCTGGCCGTGCGCTTCCACGCAGCCGTCCTTGGACGCCTGCGCCTCGAAGTGGTTTTCCGCCTCGCGGAAGTGAATCCCGGTGATTTCCGCCAGGCGGGCGATGGTGAGCCGGGCGAAGTCCGGATGCGCGTTGAGTCCGGTGCCGACCGCAGTGCCGCCTAGCGGGAGCTCCAACAACGCCTCGACCGCGTGCGTCGCCCGTGCCGCGCCCTTGCCGGCCTGCCGCGCCCAGCCGCCGAATTCATGCCCTAACCGCACCGGCGTGGCGTCCATCAGATGCGTGCGGCCGATCTTCAGGATTTCACGGAACTGATGGGCCTTGTCGTCCAGCGCCACCGCCAGCTCCGCCATCGCGGGAACCAGCCGTTGCCGGATCTCCAGCGCCGCCGCGAGGTGGATGGCGGTGGGAAAGGTGTCGTTGGACGATTGACCGAGATTGACGTGGTCGTTCGGATGCACGGGCGGCCCGCAAAGGGTGGCGATGACCTCGTTGACGTTGGTGTTAGTCGAGGTGCCGGAGCCGGTTTGATAGACGTCCACCGGAAACTGCGAGTCGTGTTTCCCGGCGGCGATTTCCCCGGCGGCGGCCGCGATTTTTCCGGCAAGTTCCGGATCGAGCAGGCCGAGTTCGGCGTTGGTGAGCGCGGCGGCTTGTTTGATCAATCCGTAGGCGCGGATGATGGGCAATGGCAGGCGGGTGCCGGAAATCGGGAAATTCAGCACCGCCCGCTGGGTCGATGCGCTATAGAGAGCGTCGGCGGGGACTTGCATGTCGCCCATGGAATCGTGTTCGGTGCGGGTCGTTTTCATGTCAGTGGTCGGGGAGTTTCAAACGGGAAACCCGTTTGAAGAAAACATCGAGGTTCCCGCCACATTCCGCCAGAAGTTTTTGAAACGGCGGCATCTGGTCGGCGTAGAGCTTGAGCGAGACAATGTGGCCGTTATTGATGTCCTCATGGAGCCAGGCTTCCAATCCGCGGCCGCCCCAGCGGCGGCGCAGTTCGCGGAACTGGTCGCGCAGCTTGGCGAGGATTTCCGCCTTTTCCTTCCGCATGGCCGGCGCGGACTGGCCGGACGCGTAGAGCGCCTCAAGTCTCCAGCGCGAGCGGTCGATTTCCCCATAAAACTCGCGGCGGCGGACCAGTCGTCCTTCGTATTTCCGCAAATCCGCCAGCCGGCCTTCGTGCTTCAGCCAGCGTTTCACCCCATCTTCGGCTACGGTGTTGGCGAGCGATTCGTTGAAAACCGTGTCACCCCGGCGAAAGACCTTTCGGTGTGTCAGCTCGTGGAAAATCGTCTCCGCCAGATCGATGTCCGGGTAACCGATGAAGGTGTTGAGCACCGGATCGTGAAACCAGCCGAGCGTGGAATAGGCGTCCACATCGCCGATAAACACGTCGTATCCCTCGGTCTTGAGC
>JBEDKU010000742.1:0-3834 GCA_041172045.1 Verrucomicrobiota bacterium
GGACCAGTCGGACAAGATCATCAAGGATCTGAGCAGTTTCCTAAGCCAGCATCCCGACGACTCCTCCGCCGGTTCCATGTATTGCCTGCTGGCCGACACTTATAAGAAAAAAACCTCCGACAAGCCTGACGAACTCGCCAAATTCCAGCGACTTGCGATCGACGCCTATCGCAAAGCGGTCGAGTCCGACAGCAACGACGACGTGATCCAATACGCCCTCGATTCCGCCACCACGCTGCTTTCGGGCAACAAGGACTGGGCCGGCATCGCGACGCTGCACGGGGATTTCCTCCAGAAAAAGCCGGATAGCGCGCTGGCGCTGCTCTCCGCCACGTGGGTCGCCAAGATGAAGACCCGCGAGGGCAAGGGCGCGGAAGCCGCGGAAATGCTCGCCAATTCCCTCCGCTCCCGCATCGCCAATCCCTCCTCCGAGCAGGTCGAGTTCCTCATCGACGAGTTGGTGAAAACCATCGTGCCGCGCAAAAAGGCGTCCGAGGTCGATCTGGATGCGCTCGACAAGCAGCTCATCGAAATCCTCAACAAGGCGATCGCCGGACAGGAAAACCCGACGACCAACGCCCGTCTCTATTACGCCCGCGCCCGGCTCGCCCAGATGCTCAAGCGCGCCGACCGCTCGGATCTCTATCTCAAGGGCATCGCCACCATCAACGCCGACAATCCGGCGGTCCTCAGCCCGGCACTGCTCTCCGTTTCCGGCGACATCCTGCTGAAACTCGGCAGTCTCGACCAAGCCGAGGGCATGTACAAGCGCCTCAGCGACCGCTACCGCGACGGCATGTTTGCCGATGCGGGACCGGTCGGCCTCGGCTACATCGCCCTCGCGCGGAAGCAACCGGCGGAAGCGCTGAAAATTTTTGACAATGCGTTGGCCAACAATCCCGGCACGTCCAAGTTCAAGGAAACCACCGTCGGCAAGCTCGAAGCATTGGTCGCGCTGGGTCAGTTGGACGAGGCCGAGAAACTCGCTCTCGCCACCGCCGGTGACAAAACTTTCCGCGGGGAGTCCGCCGGCAAGGCGCTTGTCCTGATGGGCGGAATCTACCGCGAGCAGTCGAAAAAAGCCTCGGATCCCGAAGCCAAGGCGGAGCTGCTCAAAAAAGCCTACGGCACTTACAACCGGGTGTTCACCGCTTACAAAAGCACCCCGGAAATCTGCGCCGAAGCCGGTTGGCAGGCCTACAAGACCCTCATTGAAATGGGAGACCAGGCGTTGGCGGACGAAACCCTCAAGGCTGTCGCCAGCGACCCCAAGCTGAAGAACACCGCTCGGGCTCAGGAAGCTGACAAACTGTCCAAATAATTTCCCCAACCCATGACGTCCCCATCGCACACACTCCGGGCCACCTTGTTGGCATGCGCGGCCGCCAGCCTGCCGCTGTCATGGCTCCACGCGGCGGAACCCGTTCGCATCGTCTTCCAGAACGGCCGCTCCATCCCGATCACGGCCGTCACCGCGCAGGCGGACAAGCTCGTCATCAAGGAATCCGCCGATGGATTCACCGCTGGACAAAATTTCCCCATGGCATCGGCGGACCACATTTACGGTGAGAAGCCGGCGGGCATCAACCCGGCCATCGCCTTGTTGCTGAGCGACAAACCGGCCGACGCCCTGAAGTTGTTGGAACCGATCATCGCCGAGCAACGGCTTACCGCCAAAATCCCCGGCAACTACTGGCTGGAGGCCGCCCGGGCCGCCCTCGTCGCCTACGCGGTGAGCGGCAATTCCGCCAAAAGCACGGAAATCGGCAAGGAAATCTCCGATGCCACTCCGGCCCAGGGCATCGATCCCTTCATCTCCCTCGGCAAGGCCCTGCTGCTTCCCGCCTCGACCAAGGTCGAAGACCGCGCGACCGCCCTGCGGGATCTCACCACGGACAACCTCCCCGCCGATGTCTGCGCCTACGCTTCCTTTTACCGCGGGCAACTGCTCAAGGGCGCCAAGCGCAGCGCCGACGTCACCGAGGCCCGCAAGCAGGATAACGAAGCTCTTGAAGCCTTCCTCATGGTGCCCTGCCTGTTCCCTTCCGGGGGATTGATCCTTAACGCCGTGGCCGAGTACAACGCCTCGGAATTCCTCGTCACCTTCGGTCGTCGCGAGGAAGCCGTCGCTCTTCTCAATTCCTCGATCCGACAATCCGCCGACACCCTCGTGGCGGTCGATGCCAACAAGCGTCTTGAAAGCCTGAAATAATCCGTCCAGCCTGTTCCTTATCCAACCACCTCGAATCCACCGCGCCATGAAACACACCATCCAGAAAGCGATTTACGCCGCTCTATTTCTTCTACCAATGACCGTCTTCGGTGCGGAGGCCGCCAAACCTGGTAGCGTGCAAAAGAAGACCCTCATTGATACCTACCTCGAAGGCGGCTGGGTCATGCACATCCTGTTGGTGTTCTCGATCGGCATGGTCTGGCTCATCATCGACATCTGGTTGCGGACCAACAGCAAGAAAATGACTCCCGATGAGGATCTCGCGATCGTCCGGGAGGCATTTCTCGCCGGTGATTACGTCGGCGCTTACCAAGCGATGAAAGCGAGCTTCAGCCCCTTCGCTGAAGTGATGCGCGCCGGTCTCGGTTCCGTCGGCTACGGCAAGGACGCCACCGAAGAAGCGCTTTATGCCACGGTGGAAAAAATCAGCTCCACCCTCCAGACCCGCATCAACTACCTCTCCGTCATCGGGGTCTGCGCCCCCATGATCGGGCTGCTCGGAACCGTCGGCGGGATGAAGGGAGCCTTCGGCAGCCTCGGCACCACCGGACTTTCCGGCGGCGTCGGCGAGCTGGCCGGCCACATCGGCGAGGTGCTTGTCGCCACCGCCACCGGACTGCTCGTCGCGATTCCGGCGTTCATGGCCTTCTACTTCCTCCGCAACAAACTCCAGGGTGCCGTGCATCACTTGCACGAATCGGCAGAACACCTTTTCCGCAACGCGCCGTACGACTATCTCAAGGACGCCGACGTCGGCCAGGAGGAAACCTACGCCGCCCTGCCCAACTGGGTCCAGGCTCCCGAGGGCTGAGTCCGGGATCACCTTTCCAAAACAACTTTTTAATCAACTAATCCTATGGCCGGTGGTGGTGGTGGTGGAGACGGCGAACCTGAGTTCCAGATCGCTCCGATGATTGACGTGCTGCTCGTGCTGCTGGTCTTCTTCGTGATGATCACCTCGGCGGAGGTGCTCAAGGTGGATAAAAACCTCAGGCTGCCCATCTCACCGAACGCAAAACAGCGCGAGGCCGAGATGGCCAAGCACGAAATGGCGGTCAACCTCCGGCTCGATACCAAAACCAACAAGGGCCTGCTCGTGATCGACGACCAGATCCGGGACAACTGGCAGGACGCCATCCCGATTCTCCAGGCGAACCTCAAGCGCGATCCCAAGCTCCGTATCGTCGTCCGGGGTGATGCCAACGTTCCCGCCGGAGAAATCCAGCGGGTGATGGACCTCATCGGCCAGGCTGGCATCGCCGACATCGCCTTCGCCGCCTCCAACAAATAAATCCGACCGTGAAAAAGAAAAGCCACCGCCGGAAAGCCAATGCCGAAGTCAACCTCGGCTTCCAGATCGCGCCGATGATCGACGTGGTCTTCGTCATCCTGCTCTTCTTCATCGTCCAGGCCAGCGACATTCAGGTGGAGAACGCCCACGTCACCAAGCTGCCCGGCACCATCGAAAGCACCACGGAAACCGTCCTGCCGGATGAAATCGCCGTTCGCGTCGAAGACGACGGCCAGGTTTATCTCAACGACGACCCGCTTGACGGTCCGGAAGTCAAAAACCTGCCGGAATTCGCCGGCAGCCTGAATTC
>JBEDKU010000743.1:0-2758 GCA_041172045.1 Verrucomicrobiota bacterium
ATGCAGGATGAACCGGTTGATCCCCGCGCAGTAAGCGGCGTCGCCGATCGGCTTCAGCCATGCGGGCGTCTCGGTCCACCGGCTGTCGCCCGGCAGGCCGGTGAATGCCTCCGCCTCGACGATGTTCTGGCCGGACTTGCGCAAGGCGGCGATGGTCGGATCCACCTCGAACGGAGCATAGCGGCCCTCGTTGGTCCAAAACTCGGTCATCACCCGGTCAATCTTCGGCAGGATCTCATCCTGCCGCCACGGACCGCCGTAAGGCTCGCAAAGGAATGTTAGTTTTGCCGCATGGAGCATCTGTTGGATCGTGGTGAAGTAAACATCCCGATAAAGGTCTTTGATCGTATCGAGAAAATCGGACTGAAACATCCTGGTTTCCTCCTCGCTGCCGACGGTGCGCTTCGCCAGTGTCGCCAGGAACGGTGTCAGCTCGTAGCCCCTCCGTTTGGCAAACTCCTCGCGCATCCTGGGTGTCCAGCCGGGGACTCCCGCCTCGTAACTGTCGAAGTGGACATGGGTGAAACCCGTGCCGATCAGATCGCCGAGATGGCTTTGGATTTCCCCGAGCACATGATTCAGGTGAAACTTCACGGCTTCGGGACTCATCTTGTCGCATTCCAACCCGACGGCCTTCCACTGCGCGGGTTGGATCAAGGTTCCCATCGTGGTGTGCCCGAAGCGATAGATGATCCATTTTCCGTCCGGGGCGTCCCATTCGGTTTGTCCTGTCAGATCGATCACCTGGTCCTTCGCCACCACGCCATCGGCCGGCATCGCCAGCACCGCGATATCGCGGTAGAATGTCTTGCGGGCCGGGGTTTCCGGGTTCTCGACCTTGCCGGTTCCGGGATTGAACACGGGGTAGGCTTGCACCGCCCGCGGATCGACCGTCGGCTGCGGGAGATTCAAGGCGATCCTGCCCGGACCGTTCGCGGGGGTCTGCGAGAAACAGACTTCCTGCATCGAGAGTTCCGGAGTGATCCATGGGCCGCCGCTCGATTCATAACCCGGCCCGTTGAACATTCCGAAGTCCATCCCAAGCCGCTTGGATTCCAACGCCGCGTGACGGACCAGCTTCCACCATGGTTCCGTCCATGAAATCATTTCCGGTGTCGGACTGTTGCCGATTTCACCCGCCCAAGGAGTGGTCGTATCAGCGAGGCTGAACATCGTCGTGCGATTGAAGCCGGCGTCCTTGAGCGCCTCAAGATCGCGGGTGATTCCCTGCTGGCTGAGATGGTTTCCCATCCACATCCACAAAACGCCGGGCTTGGCGGATTCCGGTGGATTGTGGAATGCCTTTTCAGGGTCGCTTGCATGGCACTCTAACGTGAAGCAGGCGAGGGTGATACATTTCGATAGAAGGAGGAGGCCCGCTTTGAGTTTCATGGGAACCTGACTCAGTTGGGAATCGTGGTGGATGAGGGATCCATGCGTTTCATCTCCGCCTCGCTCGGACCGCCGCCGAATTTCTTCCAATACATGGCTTTGAACGGATTGATCTTCGGACCGATAGCGGTCTCATTGACCAGGTAGGGTTGGACGTCCGCCCACCACTGGTCATAGGTGACGCGCAGGGATGCCACGACATCGGGGTGATCCTCGATGACGTTGGTCGCTTCAGCAGGGTCGGCGTTCAGGTCATAGAGTTCCGTGTTGTTGACGAGGGTGAAGCGCGAGTTCTGGATCGCGCAGTTCTTGTATTTCGAGCTCTCGGCTGATTGGCCCTTGCCCCAGCGACCGACATGGTGGACCAGAGTGCGCTCGGACCACTCGGCTTTCGGGTTCTTGAGCAATGGCAGCAGGTTTCTGCCTTCGACTTGTTTTTTCACCTCGGCGGAAACGGTGGCTCCGGCAATCGCGGCGAGCGTGGGGAAAATGTCGATGTGTGCGGTCAGGGCATCGCATTCCGTTCCTGCCGGGATGCCTCCGGCGGGCCAGCGGAAGAAGCACGGCACGCGGGTGCCTCCCTGATAGGACGTCGCCTTGCTGCCTCGCATTCCGGCGTTGAAGATCTTGCAGGCCGGGGCGGAGCCGCCGTTGTCACTGCCGATGTAGATGACAAGCGTGTTGTCGGCGACCCCCCGTTCGTCGAGCTTTGCGAGCAGCCTGCCGAAGTTGGTATCGACGTTTTCGATCATTCCGTAGAATTTCGCCACGTCTTCGGACACGCCCGGTTTGCCGAGGTATTGCTGATAATATTTTTCCGGCACCACCAGCGGGGTGTGTGCGGCATTGAGCGGGATGAAGGCGAAAAACGGCTTTTTCGCTGCCAGATTTCCATCGATCCAATGAATGGCCTGCTCGAAAAACAGGTCGGTGCAGTAGCCCTCGGTTTTCACGAAATTGCCGTTGTGCCAAAGCGTCGGGTTGATGTTCGTGTTCCCGGGCACGTCGCCACAAGATCCCGAGTAGGTCTGGCCGATGCCGCCACCGCCGTGGATGAAAACCTCATCGAAGCCGCGGTTTTCAGGGCGATAGGCCTCCTCGTCGCCGAGATGCCATTTGCCGAAGATGCCGGTGGTGTAGCCGGCGGTCTTGAGCACCTGCGGCAGCGTGATGGTCTTCAAGCTCATCCGCTCCCGCTCGAAGATGGTGTGGGTGACTCCATTCTTGAACTCGTGGCGGCCGCTGAACAGCGCGGCGCGGGTGGGCGAGCAGGTCGGGCTGACGTGAAACTGCGTGAACAACAGGCTCTGCTTCCTGAACCCATCCACCTCAGGCGTATGCATGACGGGCGCGCCGAGACTGGCGT
>JBEDKU010000744.1:0-17343 GCA_041172045.1 Verrucomicrobiota bacterium
CTTATTACAGCGAGCCCGGCAGCAATCTCATCGCCTGCGCCCCGTCCAGCGGCATCACGGGCATCCCCGGCACCGCCGACACCCTCGGCATCACCACCACCGACCGCACCGGCAGCCTCGGCTACAACACCGCCGCCTCCGCGAGCGGCGGCGACTACGCCGATGACTTCGGCGGCACTTCGTCCGCCACGCCCTCCGCCGCCGGCGTCGTCGCCCTGATGTTGGAAAAAAATCCCAACCTCGGCTGGCGCGACGTGCAGGAAATCCTCATCCGCACCGCCGTCCAGCCGCCCGCCTCCACCGGCTGGGTCACCAATCCGGCGGGCCTTGATTTCAATCACGATTTCGGTGCCGGCCTCATCGACGCCACCGCCGCCGTCAATCTCGCCGCCACCTGGACCAATCTCCCCGCCCAGACCTCCACCACCTCCAGCCAGACCGCGCTCTCCGTCGCCATTCCCGAGAATAACGCCACCGGCACCACCCGCACGTTCGACCTCTCCGCTGCCAACATCCGCGTCGAGCAAGTCACCCTCACCCTAAGCGCCACCCACACCGCGAGAGGCAATTTGGAAATCACCCTCACCTCCCCCGGCGGCATGGCCAGCACCCTCGCGGCAGTCCACTCGGACAGCGGCGACAACTATTCCAACTGGACCTTCAGCAGCGTCCGCAACTGGGGCGAGCTTTCCACCGGCACCTGGACGCTCAAGATCGCCGACCGGAGCGCCACCGGAAACACCGCCGGCGGCACCCTCACCGCCGCCTCGTTGAAAATCTTCGGCTCATCGGCCACTCCCGTGAACCCCGCGCCCGTCGCCCAGATCACCCAGCCTACCGCCGGTCAGATCTTCAGCCCCGGCACCTCCGTCAGCGTGAACGTCACCGCCACCGACCTCACCGTCGGGGGCGGCGCAGGCACCGTCACCCAGGTCGAGCTCTTCGACAACGACGTCTCACTCGGCATCGACTCCGCCGCGCCCTACGCGTTCACCTTCACGCCCGCCCTCGGCAGCCATTCGCTCGTCGCCAAGGCCACCGACAGCGAGGCCGCCGTCGGCACCTCCGTCTCAGTCGCCATCAGCGTGATCGATCAGCCGCCGGTCATCACCGCCGCCACGCTATCCGCCACGGGTCAGGGCTATTCGGATGTGCCGCTCACCGTTTCATCCGTCACCGCCACCGATCCCGAGGGCGCTTCCCTTTCCTATTCCTATCAGTGGCAGTCCAGCATCAACCAGACCGTCTTCACCGCCGAGCCCGGCGCCACGGCCACCACCGCTCCCGCCCTCGCCGGAAAACTCCTCCGCTGCGTGATCACCGCCTCCGACGGGAACTCCAACAGCCCCGCCTTCACCACCGCGGCCGTCAATCTGCTCGCCCGCCCCGGCACCGTCGCTGCCGCCGGTTCCGCCTATTCCTACACCAGCGGCCTCGTCCTGCGCGGCTCGGATTCCGCGCTCTCACGCCGCGCCATCATCAACGAGTTCAGCCAGGGCCCGTCCGGCGGCTCCTCGGAGTGGGTGGAAATCCTCACGCTCCAGGCCGGCAGCCTCGCCTTCTGGGACCTCCACGATGCCGCGGGAAATACCGTCGTCTTCCTCGACGATCCTGTCTGGGACAACATCCCCGCCGGCACCGCCATCGTCATTTACAACGGCGGCTCCAAGGACCCCATCCTGCCCGCCGACGACCTCGACCCCAGCGACGGCCGGATGGTCGTCAGCAGCACCAACCCCGCCTATTTCGACGCGACTTACGACGCCTGGCTCCCGCTCGGAAACAGCGGCGACTCCATTTTCCTCGCCGATGACCAGCAGGCCGCGGTCCATTCCGTCGCCTATGGTAACAGCACCGCCACCACGCCGAACGTCGGCAGCGTCGGCAGCACCAAGTCCGCCTACTTCGCCGGCGACACCGACACCGGAGCCGACCTCGCGGCGAACTGGCGCGTCACCACCTCGATCACCGCCCGCGCCATCGCCCCGCGAGTGGCGTCAACGCTTCCCATTACTTTCGGCGGCCCATGGTCGCCGCTGCCCACCGGCTTCACCGGCACCGGCATGGGCACACCCTACAGCGCCAGCCTCGGCGGAGACACCGCCACCGGCTCCGCGAAATTCGACGATCAGGCGGACACCTTCACCGTCGAGTTCTCCTCGCAGGCCGCCTCCCTCAGCTATCAGATCAAGGGGAATCCCTCGTCCGGCACCGCCACGGCGGGAACCTTCCTGATCCAGCAGTCCCCGGATGGCACCACTTTCACCACCCTGCGCACGGTGACCAATGCGAGCAACGTGGACACCGCCTACTCCGACACCCCGTCCTCCACCACCCGCTTCATCAAATTCATCTATCAAACCAAGACGGCCGGGAACGTCCAGCTGGACAAGCTCGCCATCACCTCCGGAGCGGTCTCCAACGCCATCACCCTCAACGTCACCCCCACCACCTTTGCGGAAAACCTCGGCGCGGCGGCGGCCACCGGCACCGTCAGCATTTCCGCCGCGCTCGGAGTCCCGCTAACCGTCACGCTCGCCTCCTCCGACACCGGCGAAGCCACCGTGCCCGCCACCGTCACGATCGCCGCCGGGCAAACCAGCAGCCCCGCCTTCGCCGTCACCGCCGTGGATGACCTCGACTCGGACGGCCCGCAACAAGTCACCCTGACCGCCACCGCCGACACCTACGTGAACGGCACAAGCGTCCTCACCGTCACCGACAACGAGCCCACGGTCGAAGGCGTCACCCCCGCCGCCGGGAACAACACCGCCAACATCGCCTTCATCACTGCCCTGCGGAACGGCAGCCTCAACAGTCCCGCGCTGTTCCGCATCGGTGTCGGCGCGGTCATTCCCACCACGCTCACGCTCGATCCCGCCACCGGCATCTTGAGCGGCACCCTCGACATCGGAAATCCGCCCGACGACTATCTGATCGTCATCGAGCGCTACAACACCCTCGGCGAGAGCGTTTCGCAATCCTACACCCTCACCATCGAAGCGGGTGTGGGCGACACTTACGCCGCGTGGATTTCCAACTACAACGGTGTCGGCGCGCTCACCGCCTTCGAAGACGATGCGGACGGCGACGGTCTGCCCAACGGGATTGAAAACCACCTGGGCACTCCGCCGGATTCCGGCAACCCCGGCATGACCCAGGTTTCCACCACCGCCAGCACGCTCGTCTTCCGTCACAGCCGGACGAACACCCCGGCCACCGACCTTACCGCCAGCTACGAATGGTCCGCCGATCTCGCGGCATGGCAGCCGTCCGCCGCAAGCGCCGGCGGAACGACGGTGACCATCGCCACCGCGACCATTACCGACACCGCAGCTCCCGCGAACGATCTCGTGGAAGTCACGGCCACCCTCAGCGGCGCTCCGGAAGTCACGGTCTTCGTCAGGCTCAAGGCCGTGAAATGAGTTTGGGGAGGGTCATGGTGGGCACAACATGACCCCAAGGGGATTCCGGCACTACACCAAGGGGACCCGGATCAATGCGCCGGTCCTTGATGCTCCTGGATGTATTCCTGCTTGAGGCCGAGCGCTTCGGGAGCGTGCAGCACGAGCATCTTCATCCGGATGTCGGCAGGCACCGTCTTGCGGGTGGCCTTGGAGACCACGATCATCAGGCCGATGGAAAGCGGCACCGACCAGATCGCGGGCTGCTCGCAGAGGATGCGGAGGAGCGGATGGTGTTTCCAAAACTCGTTGATGCCGGCGAAGGAGGCGAAGATCTTGCCCATCGGCCCTTTGTCGAGAGCGAGGGTGCTGACATTGACGATGGTCGCGGAAACGAGGGCGCAAAGTCCGCCGGTGAGCATGCCGGTGGCGGCTCCCTTCATGGTCATGCCGCGCCACCAGACGCTCATGAAGAGCAGCGGGAAATAACTGGCGGCGGCGATGGCGAAGGCCTGGCCGACCATGAAGTTGATTTCCAGCGGCTCCACCAGCGAGCCCAGCAGGACGGAAACGCCACCCACAAGGACGGCGCACCACTTGAACATTTTCATGCGCTCCTCCGGCGTGGATTTCGGACGAAGCATGCGGCCGTAAACATCGTGCGCCAGGGCTCCGGTCATGGAAACGAGCAGGCCGGAGAACGTACTCATAAAGGCGGCGAAGGCTCCGGCGCAGGTGATCCCGCTGAGGATGGAACCGACAACACCGTATTTCTGACGGATGAGGATGGGTAGCTCCAGAACGACCTTGTCCGGTCCTTTCGATCCCGTGGCGGCGTAGAGTTCCGGCAGGAAATTGCGCCCCAGCACGCCGAAGACCGGCGGAAAGACGTAGAACACACCGATGAGGATCATCACCCACATGGTCGTCTTCTTGGCGGCGACTCCGTCGGGATTGGTGTAGAACCGAACGAGGATGTGCGGCAGACCCGCGGTGCCGCAGACGAGTGCGACGATGAGCGAGAAGGTGTAGAGCAGCGAGAGCGGGCGGGTTTGTTCCGGAGTGAGGCCCGCAGCCTTGGCGGCCTTGGTGGTGAGCGGGCCGAAGGGCGCGAGCCACGCCTCGTCCTTGGGAGCTTTCTCGGGCAGCGCGAGACGCTCGGGAGTCCCCGGATCCACGGTCTGCACGATGGCTGGCGGCGAGTCGATGGAGGATTTGTTAAGCGAAAGGTTCTTTCCATAACCCCCATAAACCGACAGCAGCACGAACACCGGCACGGAAATGGCGAACATCTTGATCCAATACTGCACCGCCTGCACCAGGGTGATTCCCTTCATGCCGCCGAGCGCGACATTAAGGGTGATGACGGCTCCCACGATCGCGACGCCGAACCAGTAAGGAATTCCCGTCGTCATCTTGCCCAGATCATCCAGCGGTGCCAAAAACTGAAATGCGGTTCCCCTGAAATCGACCCCTTTGAAAATGTAGGCAAGCGTCGTCCCAGCCCCTTTCATCTGCGGCATCGTGTAGAAAAATCCGATGAACAGGACGAAACACACCGCGATCTTGCGGAACACCGGCGAGTCATAGCGCCCCTCCGCGAAGTCCGGAATCGTGTAGGCTCCGAAACGGCGCAGCGGCCCGGCGATGAATAGCAGCAGGAACAAATAGCCGCACGCATAACAGACCGGATACCACAGCGCGTCGTAGCCCGAGAGCATGACCATGCCCGCGATGCCCATGAAGCTGGCGGCGCTGAGGTATTCACCGGAGATGGCGGAGGCGTTCCATCCGACCGAAACGGAGCGGCCGGCGACAAAGAAGTCGGAGGCGGATTTGGAGGATTTCGCCGAGCGAAACCCCATCCAGATGGTGACGACCACGGTGATGGCCGAGAAAGTGAGAATCCAAGGATCGACGTTCATAATGTGAGAGTTGGTTTAGGATTGGCGCTTGTTGCCCTCGGCGGCGTGGCGGACTTCATCGTCTTCCAAGGCCATCGAGCGGGTGATGAACAGTCGGGCGATGATCCAGACATACGGGAAAAACAGCACTCCCAGGACCAGCCAGCTCAGGGTGAAGCCACCGACCCGCTGCGCCATGAAATCGGGCGCCAGGTAATTCAACAGCGGCATCCCGAACAACAGGATCAGAAACGCCGCCGCACAGGAAATCGAGAGCTTGAGTTGGCGGGTCATCAATTCATGGAGAAATTTCTCGCTGTGGATGAAGTCGGTTTCCTTCGGTGGTGGTTGAGACATCGAGTGTGCTTGGGTTGAGTCGGGCATGAGAACAGGAATCCGGGCGGGATGCGTCAAGAACCATTTCCCGCCGGAAGAAGTCGCTTGAGGCGTTGAGCCATAAGGAACGGAGACCCGGCGCGTGGCATCACGGACCAAGCCACTCGCAAACCCTTTTCCGACCGTATCTGGAAAGCCACGACCCAAATCCGCCCGCTGTGCCAGACTGTCGCGCCAAAAATGTGACAAATTGTCGCGAAATGACCCAATCCCAAGGCGTTTGACTTCATTCCAAATTTTCCAATCAACTCATGCTAAATGGATTGAATCAATAAATCAGGATCCGGCACATGGCATGCAAAAGCCACCTCATCATCACCCGCCGTTATCGGCAAACACTGAAAGGAAACCAACTTATGTCCAAAATCCTCGGAATCGACCTCGGAACCACCAACTCGTGCATGGCTGTCATGGAAGGTGGCGAATCCACGGTCCTCGAAAACTCGGAAGGCGCGCGCACCACCCCGTCGGTGGTCGCATTTGCCAAAAACGGCGAGCGCCTCGTCGGCCAAGCCGCCAAACGCCAGGCCGTCACCAACCCGCAAAACACCATTTTCTCCGCCAAGCGCCTCATCGGCCGCAAGTTCTCGGAACTCAAGGACGCCGACAAGCGCATGCCTTACACCATCGTCGCCGCCGCGAATGGCGACGCCCACATCCAGGTGGAAGTGGCCGGCGAAAAGAAAACCTACTCGCCGCAGGAAATCGCCGCGATGGTCCTCGGCAAACTCAAGGCCGATGCCGAAGCCAAGCTCGGTGAAAAAATCACCCAAGCCGTCATCACGGTTCCCGCTTATTTCAACGACTCCCAGCGCAACGCCACCAAGGCCGCCGGTGAGATCGCCGGTCTCGAAGTGCTCCGCATTATCAACGAGCCCACCGCCGCAGCCCTCGCCTACGGCCTCGACAAGAAATCCGACGAAAAAATCGCCGTCTATGACCTCGGCGGCGGCACTTTCGACATCTCCGTGCTCGAAATCGGCGACGGCGTCTTCGAAGTCCTCGCCACCGACGGCGACACCATGCTCGGCGGCGACGATTGGGACAACGCCCTCATCCAGTGGATCGTCGGCGAGTTCAAAAAGGACCAAGGCATCGACCTTTCCGGCCAACCCGACGCCCTCCAGCGCATCAAGGAAGAGGCCGAAAAAGCCAAAATCGCCCTCTCCTCCACCCAGTCCTACGACATCAGCCTGCCCTTCGTCACGGCCGATGCCACCGGACCGAAGCACATCCAGCTCACGCTCACCCGCTCCAAGCTCGAGCAACTCACCGATTCCCTTTTCGAGCGCACCAAGAAGCCGGTCCGCGACTGCCTCAAGGAAGCCGGCCTCTCCGCCAAGGAAATCAACGAGCTCGTGCTCGTCGGCGGCATGACCCGGATGCCGAAAGTCGTCGAAATCGCCCGCGAACTCGCCGGCCAGACTCCTCACCAAGGCGTCAACCCGGATGAAGTCGTCGCCATCGGCGCAGCCATCCAAGGCGGTGTGCTCCGCGGCGATGTCAAGGACGTGCTGCTCCTCGACGTCAGCCCGCTCACGCTTTCCATCGAAACGGAGGGCTCCCGCGCCACCGCCATGATCGAGCGCAACACGACCATCCCGGCCAAGAAGTCACAGATTTTCTCGACCGCGTCCGACAGCCAACCCGCCGTCGATATCCGCATCTGCCAAGGCGAGCGCCCGATGTTCTCCGACAACAAACTGCTCGGGAACTTCAAGCTCGACGGCATCGCCCCGGCCCGCCGCGGCGAGCCGCAGATCGAAGTCACCTTCGACATCGACGCCAACGGCATCCTCCACGTTTCCGCCAAGGACAAACAATCCGGCAAGGAACAGAAAATCTCCATCCAAGGCTCCTCCGGGCTCTCCAAGGACGAGATCGAGCAAGCCAAGCGCGACGCCGAGTCCCACGCCGAAGAAGACAAGAAGCGTGTTGAAAAGGTCGATGCCAAGAACAAGGCCGACAACCTCGTCTTCTCCGTCGAGAAACAACTCGGCGAGCTCGGCGAAAATGCCCCGGCCGAACTCAAGGAAATGCTCAACGGCAAGATCCAGGCCGTGAAGGACGCCATCAGCAGCGACGACGTGGACAAGATCAACAGTGCCGTCAGCGACCTCGAAGGTTCCCTCCAAGCCCTCGCCGAAGCCGCCCAGCACGCCCAAGCCGGCGCCGCCCAGCCCGACGTCGAGCCAGCCGAAGACTCCGCCTCCAACGAGCCGAAACAAGCCAAAGGCAAAGTCGTCGACGCCGAAGTCGTCGATTGATCCATTCGTGGCGGCGCCCGCAAAGCGCCGCCACTTTTTTGCTCTAAATCTCTTCCACTGATCCCTGATCACTGATTACTTTCCACTCTGCACACGCTGCGTGGCTTCTCACCTAAACCAACAAAAACATACAACATTATGGCTAACATCAAACCACTCGGACAACGCGTCCTCGTCAAACGTCTCGAAGCCGACGCCATCAGCGCCGGCGGCATCGTCCTTCCGGACACCGCTAAGGAAAAGCCCCAGGAAGCTGAAGTCCTCAGCCTCGGCACCGGCGGCAAGGACGACAATGGCAAAGCCATCGAGTTCACCGTCAAGGTCGGCGACAAAGTCCTCATCTCCAAATACGGCGGCACCGAAGTCAAACTCGACGGCCAGGAAGTCCTCATCCTCAACGAGTCCGACATCCTCGGCATTGTTGGCTGATCGCCAACGCCACGAGTCATGAGTGGATGGGTCATGAGTGAAGATTCTTCCTCTCCCACCCATGACACATGACCCGTGACCCATTAACAAAAACATCTCAACCTAAGTCTAACTACTACCATGGCCAAACAACTCCAATTCGACGAAGCCGCACGCCAGGCCCTCCTGCGCGGTGTGGAAAAACTCGCGCGCGCCGTCAAGGCAACGCTCGGACCAGCAGGACGCAATGTCATCCTCGACAAAAAATTCGGTTCCCCAACCATCACCAAGGACGGTGTCTCGGTTGCCAAGGAAATCGAACTTGAGTGCCCTTATGAAAACATGGGTGCCCAGCTGATCCGCGAGGTCTCCAGCCGCACCTCCGACATCGCCGGCGACGGAACCACCACCGCTACCGTGCTTGCCGAAGCCATCTACAAAGAAGGCCTCCGCAACGTCACCGCCGGTGCCAACCCGATCTCGCTGCAACGCGGCATCATGAAGGCCACCGAAGCAATCGTCGCTCAACTGAAAGTGCTTTCCAAGCCCGTCTCCGACGCCAAGGAAATCGCCCAGGTCGCTTCCATCTCCGCCAACTCCGATGCGGAAATCGGCGGCATCATCGCCGAAGCCATGGACAAGGTCGGCAAGGACGGAACGATCACCGTTGAAGAAGCCAAGGGCATCGAAACCACCCTCGAAGTCGTCGAAGGCATGCAGTTCGACAAAGGCTACCTCAGCCCGTACTTCGTCACCAACCCCGAGTCCATGGAGGCCTTCCTCGAGAACGCTTACATCCTCATCAACGAGAAGAAGATCTCGTCCCTCAAGGACATGCTTCCGCTCCTTGAAAAGGTTGCCAAGACCGGCCGCCCGCTCCTCATCATCGCTGAAGACGTTGAAGGTGAAGCCCTTGCCACCCTCGTGGTGAACAAGCTGCGCGGCATCCTCAACATCGCCGCCGTCAAGGCTCCTGGTTTCGGCGACCGCCGCAAGGCCATGCTCGAAGACCTCGCCATCCTCACCGGTGGCCGCGTGATCACCGAAGACCTCGGCATCAAGCTCGAAGGCGTGGAACTCAGCGACCTCGGCGAAGCCAAGCGCGTCACCATCACCAAGGAAAACACCACCATCGTTGAAGGTGGCGGCACTTCCGAAGGCATCACCGGCCGCGTGAACCAAATCCGCCGCCAGATCGAAGACACCACCAGCGATTACGACCGCGAGAAGCTCCAAGAGCGCCTTGCCAAGCTCGCAGGCGGCGTCGCCGTCATCAACGTCGGTGCAGCCACCGAAACCGAGATGAAGGAAAAGAAAGCCCGCGTCGAAGACGCCCTCCACGCGACCCGTGCGGCCGTTGAAGAAGGCATCGTCGCCGGTGGTGGCACCGCCCTCATCCGCGCCCAAGCAGCAATCGGCGATCTCGGCCTCACCGGCGACGAGAAGACCGGCGCAGGCATCGTGGCACGCGCCGTCGAAGCACCGCTTCGCCAGCTCGTCGCCAACGCCGGCCGCGAAGCAGCACTCATCGTCGAGCATGTCAAAAAAGGCACCGGCGGCGAAGGCTACAACGTTGCAACCGACAAGTTCGAAGACCTCATCGCATCCGGTGTCGTCGATCCTACCAAGGTCACCCGCACCGCGCTCCAGAACGCAGCGTCCATTTCCGGACTCCTGCTCACCACCGAGTGCCTCATCACCGACCTTCCTTCCAAGGAAGCAGCCGGCGGCGGCGGCGGTGGCCACGACCACGGCATGGGCGGAATGGGCGGCATGATGTAAATCGTGCGCCGACGCTCACAGAGCGCCGCTACAGCTAACCAAAAAGCCGGGCAGGGAAACCTGTCCGGCTTTTTCGTCGTGTCCGTTTCCTACCGTTTGCCTTGTCACTTGGGCCGGATACGGATGCCCTAGCGGCATGGGCCAGATCGAGTATGAGGAAACAACCAGCTCGTTGAAAACGGCGGCGATTTGGGGAGGCGTCGCCTTGGTCTTGTGCCTATTGAAGCCGCCACTGTTGGTCGCACTGCTGTTGGCTGTCCTTATCGGCACGTTGAACGGAGGTGCGAATCTCTGGCTGCTTTGGAATATGAAACCGGAGCGGATGACTATCAGTAATTTGATCAGCCTCGTTGTGCTCGTGGTAGTCGTGTTTTCCATCAATCGGGGTGAGGCCAAGCCGCCCTTGGGGGCCTTGCAATGTCTCGCGCTCGGAAGCGTGTGCGTCGCCGTCCGATCATTGGTGGTCGGGCTTTTCAAACCACCCGTGGTGGACGCGTTGAACAAAAAACACAGCCGGTTCCTGGCTGATGTCGATAGAAACGAAAGCGAAGCCCCGAAGGTGCGTTTTGACGACGTGAAGCAGGCGCATCAGGCATTTCTTTCGGTGCGGCCCGCCGGTTTGCGCGAGGAATACCACGTGAGATCACGCAAGTGACCGTGGCGGAACATGCGGAGGCTTCCGGCACCCCCTTTTAATCGGCTCCGGGTGGTTCGCCGGTGCTGCCGCCAGGCGTCCCGTGGCCCATGTGCGGGCATTGCCAACCCAAGCTCGCGCGGAAACCTGTGCTATTCGAGAA
This sequence comes from Verrucomicrobiota bacterium, assembly GCA_041172045.1. GTDB lineage: Bacteria > Verrucomicrobiota > Verrucomicrobiia > Verrucomicrobiales > Akkermansiaceae > Luteolibacter. Next base: position 10,959 of record JBEDKU010000744.1, read on the forward strand.
GCCATGGATGAACTTGAACCATACGGGCAGCATCGGGTTTTGTCCGCTCCAGGTCTTGTGCAGGGCGACATGGGTGATGCTGCTGCAACTGGATTCGGACAAGGCGGTGAACTGGCAATGGGGCGATGATGGAGCGATCTATTTCTGGATTCCCGTTGCCGATTTTGCTGAGGGCAGGTTCAACCGGGCATGGGTTGTTCTGCAGAGTCCCTGAAAAACAAAGACGAACTTCGCGGAAAGACTGCTTGTCTCGATGAGGTTGGCGGTGGCCGGCTTTTTCCCATCGTTGACAAATCCCCGATGTGGACACAATATGTCCACATGAAAACCGTGACTGTCCGCGATCTCCGGAACAACTTCTCCAAAGTCGAAGCTTGGCTGGGCGAGGGCGAGGAAATCCGCATTGAAAAACGGGGCAAGCCCATCGGTTTCCTCTCGGCCACTCCTAGATCGGGAAAAGCGGTGAAGCCAAAAGTCGATTTTATGGCAAGGCTCGATGAGATTTGGGGTGAACGGGTGTTCTCCGAGGATGAAGTCCGGGCAATGCGAGAAGTGGAACTTGAGGGTGACCCGGGATGAATGTTTATCCCGATACTTCCTTCATCTGTTCGCTCTACCGCAAACAGCACACTTCGCCGCAGGCTGTTTCCTATCAGAAGATACTGTCGGAACCATTGCCTGTTTCCTCATTTCTCTTGCTCGAGTTTCGCCAATCCGTGCGTTTTCAAGCCCGACTGTTCGAAATGGACCGCAGCAAGGGCTATTCCAAAACCGAGGGAGCGGCCATGCTGCGTGCGGTGCAATCCGATCTCGCAGACGGCATCTTGGAAATGGTCGCGCCTGACTGGGCGGACGTCCACCGGATCGCCGAGGAACTGAGCGCGAAATACACCGAATCCGGCGGCCACCGGCTCGCCGATATCCTGCACGTCGCCACTGCCGTCCACCTCGGAGCGGAACAATTCCTGACCTTCGACGCCAACCAGAAGAAACTCGCCGAGGCCGAGGGCATGGGGGTGCCGGTCTAGGCAAACGCCGGCGTGGACCTTGTTCGTTCGCACCCTGCTTGTTCGGCGTCACGGACCGCAGAATTCATTTCGCCCTTTTTACCCCAACCCCGACATCACGGAAGGCGGACGGAAAAAACTCAGGAGGTCCTGCTGGCAATGGGGATGTTGATGAGAACCGTGACACAAACAATGTCCAGCGGATGAAACACCGGAAACAGAAAGCGGAGGCTTCCGCCGGCGGCGACAATGATCGCGAGCGGATCCATGGCTTGTCCGCTTTTGGCGGGCTGGAAACTCACCCCCATCAACGCACGGACGGAATGGGCGATATGACATCTATCGTCGCCTCCAAGGCCGATCCTATCGACCACAGCCGTCGATTTGGAGTTTGGAATTTCACACGCTGACTTTAGGTTCTGTTCGTGGCCTGTGAGAACCCGAACGACTGCTGGCGAACTGACGGAAAATTCTTCCGCGCGGGGGATCGTCGCGTCCGGATGAACGCGGTCACTTACGGGCCGTTGCCCGGCGGCTGGCCGGAGTCGTTCGCGGCGGATTTCTCCCGAATGGCGGCGGCTGGATTCAACGCCATCCGCCTGTATGAAATGCCGGACCGCAAGCTGCTGGAAGCCGCCCTGGAGCACGGGCTGAAGGTTTTCGGCGGCTTGAAATGGCATCAAACCGCGGATTTTTTCCGCAGTCCGGGCATCTATTCAGCAGCGGTTGTTTCCTTGGCCAACGAACTCAAGGAAACCGGCGGTCATCCGGCGCTGGCCGGGATTTATGTCGGCAACGAGATTCCCGCCGATCTCGTCCGCTGGATGGGCCCGCTGAAAGTGCGCGAGGCCATCGAGCAGTTGATCACCACCGGCCGGGAACTCGCGCCAGACCTGCTTTTCGCCTACGCGAACTACCCGAGCACCGAATTCCTGGAGCCGGAAAACGCCGATTTCACCGCCTTCAACGTCTATCTGGAAACCGAGCCGGAGTTCCGCGGCTATTTGAAAAGGCTGCAGCACATCGCCGGCGACCGGCCGCTCGTCATCTCCGAGTTCGGCATCGATTCCCGGCGCAACGGCCTCGACCGCCAGACGGAAATCCTCGGCTGGGCCACCCGCGCCGCACTCGAATTGGAATGCGCCGGCATGACGGTTTACGCCTGGAGCGACCGCTGGTGGGTCGGCCACGAAGTGCTCGACTGGGACTTCGGCCTCACCGACCGCGCCGGCAACCCCAAACCCGCGCTTCACCATCTTTCTCTCAACCCTCAACTCCCAACTCTCAACTCCCCGTTCTTCAGCATCATCGTCTGCACCCGCAACGGGAATTCCCGCATCGGCGATTGCTTGACCGCCATCGGAAAAATGGCCGGCGGCGGATTCGAGACCATCGTCGTGGATGACGGCTCGGCGGACGGCACCGCGGATTTCGTGGAGAAAAATTTCCCGTGGGTGCAACTCCTGCGCCTGGAAGCCGGAGGCCTGAGCACCGCGAGAAACGCCGGTGCCTCGGTCGCACGCGGCGAGGTGCTGGCCTTCACGGATGACGATTGCGAGCCGGACCGGGAGTGGATCGTCCGCTTGCGCCAGGTTTTCCAAAAAGGCGATTTCGCCGCGGCGGGCGGACCGAATTTACCGCCGAAACCGCGGACCTGGGAGGAAGCCGTCGTCTGCGCCGCGCCGGGCGCGCCCAGCCACGTCATGCTCGACGACGAGGAGGCCGAGCACCTGCCCGGCTGCAATCTGGCCGTCACCCGCGCCGCCTTCGACGCCATCGGCGGCTTTGATTCCCAATTCCACACCGCCGGCGACGACGTGGATTTCTGCTGGCGGCTGCGCGACGCCGGCTTCCGCCTCGGCTTCGTCGCCGGAGCCTTCGTCTGGCACCGGCGCCGGCCGTCGATCGATCGCTTTCTCCGCCAGCAGCTCGGCTACGGCCGCGCCGAGCGCCGATTGTTAGCCAAGCACCCCTCCCGCTTCACCAAGCGCGGCGACGCGAACTGGCAGGGCTTCATCTACGGCGGCGGCCCGGTCCGCGTGATGGAGGACTCCATCATCTATCACGGGCCCATGGGCGCGGCCGGCTATCAGGCCATCACCAACCGCATGCTGCCGCTGCGCGGGCTGGATGAAAAATTTGATTCCTTGAAATCCCGGATCGCGCTCCGAGCGGTGAAATTTCTCCAGCCCCGCCTCCGCGCCTGGGCGCGGAACCACCGGCTTTGGATCGGATCCAAGCGGCCCGCCACCCTCGGCGCGCCCGGCGATTTCGATGAATTCACCATCGACTCCCCCGCGGGACATGACCGCGACTACTTCATCCGGTTCATGCTGCGGCACCATTGGAAACCCGCCGGAGAAACGGATTCGTGGGATCTTGAAAAATACGGAAACCGCCTCCTCTTCGCCACCGAACGTGGCGAAGGAACCTTCAAGCGCACACTCGTCCGCTTCTGGGGCAACCGGAAGTCGGTCACCCTTCCGAGTGATTTCAAGTGAAGCCGGGGCTTTCTGATAAGTCCCGGAATTTTCCCTCGTAGCGCGTTTCAGAATTTCACCGCCCCTTGAAATCAAGCGGCGGCTCACCGGATCCTTTCTTCATGAACCCCACGTCGCTTCGTCTCGCACTCTCATTCGGCATCGCCATTTTTGCCCTTCCGCTCCATGCCGAACCGCAGTGGATCTGGACCAGCAAGGCGGCCAAGGACGGGGAAAAGGCCACCTTCCGCAAGACCTTCAACGTTTCCGGCAAGGTCAGATCCGCCAAACTCGACTTCACCTGCGACAACGGAGCCACCGCCTTCGTCAACGGCCGGCAGGTCGCAGTGAATCCCGACTGGACCAATCCCACCACGGCGAAACTCAACGATTTTCTCAAACCCGGCGAAAACGAAATCCGGATCGACGCGAAAAACAGCGGCTCCGTCGCCGGCCTCGTCGCCACCATCACCCTCCGGATCGCCGGCGGCGGTGAGGAAACCCTCATCGAGACCGGACCCGACTGGCTCGCTTCCACGACCGGCAGCGCCGAGTCCAAGCCCGCCGTCGTCATCGCCAACTACGGCGACGACCCATGGGGCAAGGCGCTCATCCGCAAGACGGATGACGCGGACTCCCTGCCGGATACCACTCAAATCCAAGTCCTTCCCGGCTTCAAGGCGGAGCGCATTTACAGCGTCCCCAAGGAACAGGAGGGCTCCTGGGTCGCCCTCACCGAGGACCCGAAAGGCCGCCTCATCGCCGGCGATCAATACGGCGGCCTCTACCGGGTGACCCCTCCCGCCATCGGCTCGGATGACGAAGCCAAGGTCGAGTCGCTCACCCTGCCGAAGGGCCCCAACGGCGACACCATCGGCGGCGCGCACGGTCTGCTCTACGCCTTCGACAGCCTCTACCTGATGAACAACGAGCTCAAAGGCAAAGGCATCTGGCGCTTGAAGGACACCAACGGCGACGACCAGTTCGACAAAGCCGACTACCTCGTCCCCCTCGACGGCGGCGGCGAGCACGGCGTCCACAGCCTCGTGCTCTCCCCCGACGGGAAATCGATCTTCTTCGTCAACGGCAACCACACCGATGTTCCGAAAAACCTCGCCGACATCCGCATGGTCGCCACCGGCGAGGACCACCTCGTCCCGCGCATGTGGGATCCTAACGGCCACGCCAAGGGCATCCTCGCCCCCGGCGGCTACATTTGCAAAACCGATCCTGAAGGGAAATCCATACAGCTCTTCGCCGGCGGCTTCCGCAACCAGTACGACGCCTCCTTCGATGCGAATGGCGAACTCTTCGCCTATGACTCCGACATGGAGTGGGACATGGGCACTCCCTGGTACATGCCCACCCGCATCAACCACGTCGTCAGCGGCGGCGACTATGGCTGGCGTTCCGGCTCCGGCCGCTGGCCCGCCTATTATGCCGATTCCCTGCCCGCTTCTGTCGACATCGGCCCCGGCTCGCCCACCGGATCCATCTTCGGCACCGGCGCGAAGTTCCCCGCGAAATACCAGCGCGCGTTCTTCGCCCTCGACTGGACCTTCGGCACCATGTGGGCCATCCACAACCAGCCGGACGGCGCCAGTTTCAAGTCCGTGAAGGAGGAATTCGTCGCCGGCAAGCCCATGCCTTTCACCGATGTCGTCATCAGCAAAAAGGACGGCGCCATGTACTTCACCACCGGCGGCCGCCGCAGCCAGGCCGCGCTCTATCGGGTCACCTACACCGGTAGCGAACCGACCGCTCCGGTCGCCCCCGTCCCGCCCACCGCCGAAGCAAAACTCCGCCATTTGCTAGAAAGCGACACGCCGGAAGGTCTCGCCCTAGCTTGGTCCAGCCTTTCTAGCAAGGACCGCTTCCTGCGCTTCGCCGCCCGCGCCGCCATCGAGCGCCAGCCGGTCGCGAAATGGACGGAAATGGCCCTCGCCGAGACCGATCCCCAAGCATCCATCGAGGCGCTCATGGCCCTCGCCCGCCTCGGCGACAAATCGCTGCAACCGAAAATCATCGTCGCCCTCGGCCGCCTCGACTTCGCCAAGCTCCCCAAAGACCTCCACCTTCCCCACCTCCGCGCCTGGCAACTCGCCTTCACCCGCATGGGCAAGCCCGCCCCGGACATCTGCTCGAAAATCGCCGCTCGCCTCGATCCCCTGTTCCCGAACTCCGACTCGCTCGTCAACCGCGAGCTCGCCTCGCTGCTCGTCTTCCTCGACTCCCCCACCATCGTCGGCAAGGTCGCCCCACTGCTAACCACCGTGCAGGATTCCGACATCACCGTCGCCAGCGAGGCCGTGCTCGCCCGCAACGACCGCTACTCAAGAGCCGTCGAAGGCATGCACGGGAGCCGCCCTAACCGCCAGGCGATCTTCTATGCCAACGTCCTCCGCGAAGCCCGCGCCGGATGGACGCCGGAACTCCGCAAAACCTACTTCAGCTGGTTCCCCACCACCGCCTCCTGGAACGGCGGCAACAGCTTCCGCAAGTTCATCGACACCATCCAGAACCTCGCCCTCGCCAACTGCGTCACCGACGAAGCCGAGCGCGCCTCCCTCAAGACCCTCGCCGACGCCGTCATCTCCACCGCGGTGGCACCCGTCGTTTCTCCCAAAGGCCCCGGAAAAAACTACACCACCGACGAGATCGTCGCCCTCGCCGAGACCGGCCTCAAGAAGCGCAACTTCGAAAACGGCAAGGCCATGTTCTCAGCCGTGCTCTGCATCCAGTGCCACCACTTCGGCAGCCGGGGCGGCAACACCGGCCCCGACCTAACCGGATCCGGCAACCGCTACACCATCCGCGACCTCACCGAGAACATCACCGAACCGTCCAAGGTCATCAGCGACCAATACCCCAGCGAGGTCATCACCCTCAAAAATGGCC
>JBEDKU010000745.1:0-4631 GCA_041172045.1 Verrucomicrobiota bacterium
AGCCACGGGTGCATGCCGTGCTGGTCCGACGCGTAATACGCCGAATAAGCGACTCCCGCGAACCACATGGCAGGCACGATGATCAAGGCCAAGCCGAGTGTGGCGAGCGCCAGCCACAGGGTGACGAACACCATCAACACATTGCCGGCGATCAAGATGCCCAGGCCGGATCGGTAATGATGTTTGTAAAGGTGGCCCAGTCCGGGGACGATACTGAGGACCGCGGCGACTGTATTGCGGTCCACTTGTTTCCACGCATCGATGAGTTCTTTCATGGCGTTAAATGGAGGTTGAATCCACCTAGAACATGCCGGATCCCATCACATGGCGCAAGTCAAGAATCCCGCCGTCGCGGATCGATTCAAACCGGCTTCAGCAGGTAGCCGCCCACCCAGCCTTCGTCGCCGCGCTCGTTCCGGCACCAGTGCCAGCCGTGGATCTGGCGGAGGGATTCGATGCGGTCGCCGCGTTTGATGGTGAGCACGGTGGGATCATAGTCCTCCATGGCGGCGAAGCGTCCCTCACCGAGTGGTTCGAGGATTTCCTCCGGGACGTAGCCGTCGTTGCCGTTGCGATCGGTCGCCCACACCCAGCCGGGCCAGGCGTGATCGGCGAGCCCCACCGTGATCTCGTCGCCGGGCTCGAGTTTGATGGGCTCGCTGTCTTTTTCCTCGTAATCGGCGTTAGCAATGAAAGTGGCCATGACGGGCACAGGAAACCAGATGGGTGGCGGATTGCGAATGTTCATTTGCCCTCGCGGCCGTTTTGATGGTAGAGAAAATTCATGAAGTTCCTGATTCCGGCCTGTCTGTTCCTCGTCGTGTCCTGCGCCCCGAAGCCCGCACCGGTGATCACTGAATTCCGCGCTCAATCCGGCAATCCCGCCCCGCGGGTCGCCGCCTACTGCGTCGCCCAGAAAGGCCGCAAGGTCGGCAATGGCGAGTGCTGGACGCTCGCGGACGAGGCGTACAAATCCGCCGGAGCCAGACGCCCCGGCCGCGATATGCGTGTCTGGGGGCGGCGGGTGGATCCTTCGAAGGAGGCGATCAAGCCGGGGGATATCGTGGAGTTCCAGAGCGCGCGTTTCTCCGACGGTATCATCACCGGATCCGCACACACGGCGGTCGTGGTGAAGGGCGGCGGCAAGGAAGGTTTCACCATCGCCGAGCAGAACTGGGGCCGGAAGACCGTCCGCTTGCGGGAAATGAGCCTGACGACTTTGGTTAGCGGAAAAGTGATGGTCTATCGTCCGGGTTGACCCTGACTCAGGGTTCGCTTTCGTCCACCGTCTCGTCGCGTTGATAGATCGGGAGCTGGCGGTAGGGGACGGTGAAGGCGAGCGTCATCATGGCGGTGCCGTAGATGCGCCCGGCCTCGCGGCTGTCCCATGAGCCGTCCGCCTCCTGCTTTTTCAGATAGGTGTCATACATCCACGGCGCATATTCCTCCCAGTAGCGGCCGCCGATCTGGAACAGGCCCTGGGCGTTGTAGTAATTCCCGTAGAACTCGAACTGGTCGCCGGGCAGCTCGCGGAAGCATTTCATGACGTAGTCGGCGGCCATTTCGGTTTCGCGCGAGCCATGCTTGCCGCTGAGTTCCAAACAGAGCAGGCCCATGCCGGTAAGCGAGCGGTTGTGGTCGTCCCGGTTGGAGTAGCCGAAGCAGCCGCGCTCGGCGTCCTGGTGGCGTTTCAAATAGGAAACGGCATCGTTGATGGCGGCATCGGGGACGGAGGCGCCATTGAGCTTGGCGGAGCGCAGGGCCATCAGCGCCCAGCCACTGCACGAGGTATCGCTGTCTTTCGAGCCCGGGTGATAGCGCCAGCCGCCGCGGTTGCGCTCGTCCTTCTTTACCGCCTGGGCGCGGAGGATGAGGGAGAGGGCCTTGGGCAGGACGGCGGCGATTTTCTCCTGTCTGCCGGGATCGACCATGCCGCTGACCTCGGATAGAAAGAGGGTGGAGATGTTGTGCGCGTACATCGGGCCGGTGCCGGCGTTGCCCTTGTGGAGGAGTCCTTCGTCGTTCTGGCTGGCGAGCACGAAGTCGATGCAGCGGTTCAGGGAATTCGCATACGGGCCTTCGGTGGGGAGGTGGCCTTTGGATAGAAACGTCATGCCGACGAGCGCCGGGATGCCGGTCGAGTCGCCGTATCTTTCGGGAAACGAGCCGTCGGATTTCTGCACGCGGGCGAGGTAACGCAGCGCGTTTTCCACGGCGGGATCGACCTTGTCGCGCCATTTGGCGAACACCGGATCGGCGGCTTCCTGCGCGGCGGCGAGGGAGAGCGAGACGAGGAAAGCGAGAAGCGTCTTCATGTCAGTTCTTCGTGGATTTGTTCGAAATGCTCTCGAAGTAGCCTCTCACGAGTTCGCGGTATTCTTCGGGAACTCCGCCGCCATCGCCGGAACCGACGTCCGATTTGAGGTTGGCCTGGATTTTCTCCCAGTCCGCCGCGCTGATGCCGAGCTTCGCCAGTTCCGGTGGCACGCCGGGGTCGGCTTCCGGTTGCTGGATGTCTGCCAATGGCTGGTCGGCGGGAGTGGTTCCGGGCGGGCCGTTCGGGCCGGGCTGGCTGCCCTGCATTTGTTGGCGTCCGGCCTGCGCCGCTTGTGATAGGGCCTTTGCGGCATTGGCGGCTTGTTGTGTCGCTTCGGCGGCTTGAGAATTGCCGGCAGCTTGAGATGCCTGCTGGAATGCTTCGGCCAGATCGGTTGGAGAAACTTGTGCCTGTTGGGGATTCGCCGCTTGCGCTGCGGCCTCAGCAGCCATCTTGGAAAACTCCTCGGCGGCGCGGGTGAGGGACTCGGCGCTTTTCCCAAAGTTTTGTGCGGCTTGATCGTGTTGATTCGCGGCCTGCTGTTGTTGGTTGTTTTGTCCCTCCTTGGCGGCCGCCTGCGCTTGCTGGCTGCCTTGTTTCGTCGCGTTTTTCGCCTCCTGCATCAATCCGGAGCCGTCAATCACCGGCATGTGCTCCACGGCTTCTGCCAATTCATTAGCCGCTTCCGCTTGGGAGGCCTGGAGGCTCTTGAGCGCTTTCGCTGAATCGCCTTGCGCGAGGGCGTCCATGGCGTCGGCGACTTGCGCTTGTTGGGCGGCGAGTTTTTCCAAGGCTTCCGCCTGGGTGGATTGTTCGGAGGATTTCTCGCCAGAGTCGCTTCTTTGTGCGGCTTCCTTCATCGCTTGCGCCGCCTTTTTGGCAGATTCGGCGGCTGCCTTGGGTTCACCGTTTTGGATCAGATCCCGCGCGTTTTCCGCCGCGGTCGCGGCTTCGGGAAGCGTGTCGGCGAGTTCATTTCTTGCCTCCCGCGCGCTGGCGAGTTCGGCATTCGCTTCGGCGGCGATCTTCGCCTGTTCCGCGGTGAGGGATTCTTGCAGCGACTTTTCGGAAATCTGTTTCGATTGCTCTTCCAAGCGATCCTGTGACTGGGCGATCTCCTTCGCCTGCTCGGCAAGTGCTTTCGCCTGTTCGGCCTGTGCCTTCAAGGCTTCGGCCTTCGCTTGCGGTCGTTCACGCAGTTGTTGCCTGAGAGCGTCCTGAACCCGTTTCTGCTGCTCCTGCCAGTCTTTCGGCAGCTCTTGATTCGCTAAATTGGCTTCCGCTTGCCGGGCGAGTTCCTGCTGTTGTTGTGCCAGATCCTGGATTCGAGCGAGGTCCTCGATTTTCTGCCGATCCCGGTCCATCGCATCCCTAACATTCTCAAGTTGTTTCACCGCAGTTTCCGCTTCGTCACGAGCTGCCTGCAGTTTGGCATCGCGCTCCGCTGGCTGATCCTGCAGGGACGAGTTTTCCAAATCCTCACGCGCTTTTGCCACCAACTCGGCCGCCTTCTGGACGTCATCGGATTTCGACGCGTGCACGCCTTCCTTCATTTGCTTCGCCAGTTCATCCAACTTTTCCTCCGCCCCCGCGAGTTTCTCGCCCGCTTCCTTCAAATCCTTTTTCGCGTTGTCGTTCAGCTCGCCTTTTTTCACCTGTTCCCGATGCCAATCCATGCGTTCCCGCGCCCCGCGGGTCGAGCGGATCGCCTCCTCGATCGTCTGCCTGGCCCCCTCGTGTTGTTCCCGCAATTCTTGTTTTGCCAGCGAGTCCGCGCCTGCATCGATCCGGAGCGTCAGCCATTCCGAATAGCCGATGCCGGGTCCACCCATGTCAGCCGGACGTCCGTCCTCGGCCTTCACCCGCAGGCGGATCTCGTTTTTTCCGGGAAAGCGATTTCTCAGCTCACCGACCGCCACCGCGGCGGTTCCGCGGAATCTCGGTGGCTTCGATCCAGAAACCCGTTGCGGAAGCGTCTGGTCCAGCATTGCATTTTCGCCTGCGTTTGCCTCCACGGCCAGCCTCGCCAACGAAAAATCCTCCGTCACTTCGTAGGTCAGCGCTAACACCTCGTCCGGTCTTACTTTCAAATCCTTCGCTGCCGGACTCAACAGAACCACTTCCGGCAACCGATCCTCCTGGACCTCCACTAAAAACCGCAACGCGTCGATGTCCCGCCCGAGCCGGTGTTTCAACATCACCACCGCCTCACCCGATCCTCCCGCCGCAAGCGTCCATGAGAACCCGATCCGCCCGCCGTTCGCCGAGGTTTCGACCGTGCCATCCACCACCCGCTTGCCGCCCATTTCTAACC
>JBEDKU010000746.1:0-3093 GCA_041172045.1 Verrucomicrobiota bacterium
GCCTCCGGTTCGATTTTTGAATGGGATATGACCGCTGCGGACACATCGAGCGGGTTCGATACCGTCACCGGGGCCGCCACCGAGACTTTCGCCGCCGCGGGTGAGTTTCGCGTGGTCACCGACCTTAATTTCTCGGGCGACGCATTCTGGGAAACCCAAAAGACCTGGAGCACAATCTTCAATTCCTTCGGCACCACCACCGGATGGTCTTCCCTCACCGCGGCCTCCGTTTACTCGACATCCGGCACCCTGCGTGATGTGTCCACCCAAGGCTCTTTCACCATCACCGGTTCAAGCCTCACATGGAGCGCGGTCCCCGAGCCCTCCAGTGCGTTGGCTGGATTGTTGCTCGGTGCCGGTCTCCTGCGCCGCCGCCGCATCTGAGTCAATTCTTCACAGGCGGACTGAAGATCCGCGCTCCCATTTAAGGCGGCCTCTGAGTTGGATGATGAATCCTTTTGCTGACAGGTTACAAAAATCGGGGAGCGCGGATCGCCCTTCCGGCTGACTGAAAATTCCCCGCTACGGACCCGAAACTCTCTGTTTGGAGCAGGCACCGACGGACGCGGGATCTCTGTCGTGGATTCGAACTGAGCGTTTCCGCCGCGGAAAACTGGCCGATCCGAAAAGCGCCCGAACCAGAATATAGAACACCCAAAGCCTGCCCATCAGGTAGCGGTTTGACACGCCGAGAAGAAATAACCATTCTTGATGACAACAAACCCGCTTTTTCATCCCTGTTGGCAAGCGCCTTGCTGTTCCCTCGTTATCTTACACCAGCCCGGGCTGCCACCGGTGACTCCCAGGTGGCGCGCTGGAAGGACAACAAGACCGCATGTTTCCTGCTGATGTTTGATGACAGCATGATGAGCGCTTTCCAAGTGGCGATCCCGGAACTGGTGAAACGCAGCATGATTGGCACGTTTTACGTCAACCCGGGGAAAAGCGAGTGGACTTCGAACGTCTCACAGTGGGAGACGAACATTCCCAAGACCGGCATGGTCTACGGCGATCACACCTGAAACCACGCGAATACGACGACGCTCATCGCAATGGACGATCAAATCCGCCTGTGTCAGGAGAAAATCAGGGCCGTGCAATATCCCTGGGACGCCGCTCCGCATCTCATCTGCTACGGGCAGCCCGGCGTTGACACGTGGTATAGCTATGGTGCCGAATTGACTGCCGTCCTCGATAAATACAACCTGATCAGCCGGCCTCTCTTCGATGCGGCCCACGCATCGGTCTATGGCATCACCACCGTCGCGCCCATTTAGGCGCTTGCCGACTCCGCCATCTCCGCCAAGTCGATGCAATATCTCATCATCCACGGATTGGAGCGGAGACATTCCGAAGGAGACCCGGATAACGCCTTTCAGGACTTTTGGGCATTTAACAAGGATACCTATCGTGACGCATTGGACGGTCTGAAGATCCGGCAGGACCGGGGCGATCTTTGGGTCACCGACCACATTTCCTATCACAAATACGAAAAGCAGCGCAATGCTTCGACCATCGCGATGACAAGCGCGACGAATTCCCAGATCGCGCTGACGCTCAGCGCGACCACCAATACGTTGGATGACTTGCCGCTGACGGTGAGGACCCAGGTGCCGGCTGGGTGGAAGGCGGCTGTTGTCGTTCAGGATGCGAGACAAGCGAGCGTTCCCGTCGTCGGTGGATTCGTCCAGTATGACGCCTTGCCCAATGCCGGCATCATCAACATCACGGAGAGTTCGCTGCCGGTGGTGACGGTGAAAGCGTCGACACCGGAGGCTTACGAAACCGGATCGACGGGGAATCCGCGTCAGAGAGTGCGTTCATCACGGTCCATCGACCAGCCAAACCGAATGGCGCTGCCGTCGTCATCTGCCCGGGCGGTGGATATGGAATGTTGGTGATGAATCCCGAAGGGTATGGGATCGCGCGATGGTTGAATGAGCACGGCATCACCGGTGTGGTATTGGAATACCGGCTGCCGAAGGGCAATCGGAAGATTCCACTGCTCGACGCGCAACGGGCGATACGCATGGTTAGGTCAAATGCCGGGGCTTGGGGCTGTGATCCGCAGCGCGTCGGGATCATGTCGCTGGTGAGCATGGCGCGGAAATGGCGACGAAAGTGACCCATGAAAAACCCCGGATGGATTTCGCCGTCCGGGGTTTTTCGTATGCAGGAATCAGGATCTAGCGTCCACTTGGTAGAGCTTCTTCAGCGCGGCGAGCACCGCGTCGAATTCGAACAGGTAAAAGCGCGGCGTGATCTGGATGTCGGGAATCACTCGCTTGGCCACCCAGCCATCTATGGAGCGGGTGCTGACCGACAGGCGTTTTGCCAGTTCCTTCTTCTTGATCAGGGTGGGCTGAATGAAGCCTGAGCTTCCATCTCATTCGAGCGGTTGGCTTGTGTTCGAGGTCCGGGCAGGATGTTTGAGGATTGTAGCTTTCATGGTTGCGCACCGTTGGCTGTGTCAACGCAGGGTTGGTTTTCCTTACGTAAGGAAAACTTCCGAAGCCGCTCTCGGATGCTCCATTTGAGTTCCGGAGGCACCCATCCGTCGGGTGGCCGGATTGAAAACCACGCCTTTGCCGCTTCCGCATCCACGATCTCCCGGTAGTGGCGGAAGATCATTTTCGGAGAGTTACCAGCCTCCAGAGAGGTCCGAGCCACGTCGCCGGTCTCCGCTACCCGATAGCTGATGAACGAGTGTCTGAGGGCATTCTGACGCCATTCACCCGGGATCTTGGCTTTCACGGCGGTGTCGCTCAGAGCGCCGGCATAGTCGGTGATGGAGATGATTTCCCCAGTCTCGCCATGCCAGGGGGTGAGCCAGGCTTTCAGGTTTTCCGGGAGGGGGGCGAGCCGACGGGCTGCCGTCTTCGCTTTCTTGCCGGCGATCTCGATGTGGCCGCGGTCCCATTTGATGTCCTCCCAGTGGAGGCGACAGACCTCGGCTGATCGGATGCCGGCGAAGGCACCGATGGCAATGAGGGGGAGGATCCGGGCATGGGCAGCTAAAAGCAGTCGTTCCATTTCCTCCGGAGTGAAAATTTCAATCTCAGTCTCGGCCTGCTTGAAGGACTCGCTTTGTTC
>JBEDKU010000747.1:0-2570 GCA_041172045.1 Verrucomicrobiota bacterium
CCGCTTGGCGAACTCGTCCGCGGTTGGGAAAAACTCCGTCTCCTCTACAACGGCATCCTGCTCCTACCCGGCACCGGCGTGCTCATCCTCTGGATCACCCGCCAACACCTCCCCGTCCCCGCCGCCATCATCGGCGGAATCCTCGTCGGTATCGGGGCCAACATCGCCTTCATGCTCGGCCCGCTCGCCGAGCTCTATCTGCGCGGCCTCCTCAAAAACGGAGCCCCTTTGGGAAAAGGCCGCCTGCTGATCTTCAGCGCGGGCCTCGTCGTCTCCGCGGGAGTGTTCGTGATTTTCGGGATCATCCCGTTTCTCTGAAAATGCGGGTGTGTGCGATGCTTGAGTCTCAAAATGAAACTTGATGGAGCAAACTCCCATCGCGGAAACCTGACACCCGAAAACTATTTTCTTGCCTCGCTGTAACTATTAAACATACACAGTAGTTCGCCGCCTGAAAATCGATGTCCGCCGACAACTCCACCGCCCTCTTCATCGGGCCGATTTCACCCTCCGCGCCGGGTCCGCTGTATCAGCAGATCGTCGATGGCGTGCGGCGGGCGGTGAGTGAGGGCCGCCTGGAACCGGGAAGCGCCCTGCCGTCATTCCGGGTTCTCGCGGCGGAACTGATGGTATCCCTGATCACCGTAAAGCGCGCCTACGAGGACCTGGAGCGCGAAGGCATTATTTTCCGCCGCCAAGGACTGGGAACCTTCGTCGCCGAGCAGGGCGATGCCGCCAGCCGCGAGGCGAAAATCAAAACCGCGCGCGCCCATTTTGAGAAAGGTGCCCGCGAAGCCGCTGAAGCCGGACTCAGCGGACCGGAAATCGAAGACCTCGCCCTCAAAGCTATCCGAACCCAAGCCCCATGAAATCCAATCTCCCAGCTCCTGCCGATCACGCAATCCAGATCCGCGGGCTGCGCAAACATTACCCCGGTTTCGACCTCGGTCCGATCGATCTCGACGTGCCGCGTGGCTCGATCTTCGGCTTTGTCGGCCCGAACGGCGCGGGCAAATCCACCACCATCGACCTGATGTTCGGCATGGGCCGCGTCGATGCGGGCGCGATCCGCATGCTCGGCCTGGACGCCGCAGCCGACGAGGTGGCGGTGAAAACCCGCGCCGCCTACGTGGGACCGGAACTGGAATACGCCAACTGGGGGAAAATCCACAAAGCGATCCGCTTCGTGCGCGGTTTCTATCCGGCGACTTGGGACGATGCCTACTGCCAGCAGCTTCTCGATCGCTTCAAGCTGAATCCCGACGACAAGATCGCCACGCTGTCATTCGGATCGCGCACCAAGCTCGCGCTCGTCATCGCCCTGTCGAGGCGGCCGGAACTGCTGGTGCTCGACGAGCCGACCACCGGACTGGACGCCATCGCCAAGCGGGAACTTTTCGCCGCGCTGCTGGAACTGGTGGAAGACGCACGACACACCATCCTCATTTCCTCCCACAACCTGTCCGATCTGGAGCGCTTCGCCGATCACGTCGCCATCATCAACCATGGCAAAATCCTTCACGCCGGGCCGATGGACAAGGTCATCGAGCCCTTCTGCATCGTGGATTTCACCCTGCCGATGAACCACCCGCTCGCCAACCAGGAAGGCATCACGCTGGTCCAGCGCCAAGGCAACCGCGTCCGCGTCCTGTTCGATCGCAAGCTGCACAACATGGAAAAACTCGGCGCACTCGGCGCGCGCGACGTGACCCACAGCACGGTGAATCTGGAAGAGCTCTTCATTTCCCTCCTGAGCAAATGACCGCCAACGAAGTCATGATCATCCGCGACTACCTGACGCGGAAGCGCTGGTATTTCGTCATCGGATTCATCATCCATCTGATCGCGATGACCGGCTGCTGGTGGATGGGAGCGCCCATGTTCCTCGGAATCTACGGTGGAAGCTCCATCATCCTGATGTTTGAACTGCAACGCGGAGGAAATGCCACGGCGCGGACGCTGCTGTCTCTACCGGTGACAGCAGCTCAACTCGCGCGCTGCTGGCGATTCGTAGGACTCGAGTTTCCGGTCGCTCTATTCCTGATCCCGCTGCTGCTGGGGTCCTTGATCGGAGCGGCGTTCGGCGCCCCCCACCTCACGGCGGAGTTCCTTTTGCTAACTGCAGTCAGTCAGACCTTGTTTTTGGGCATTCTCTTTTTCGCGCTTACGGGAGTGCCTGGGCACCCAAGATCGGGCGCCACACTCCGGCAACGCGTAATCGATGGCGTTTTCGCAATCATTTGGGGAGGATCGATGTCTGGAATCATGCTCCTCTCCATGGCTACCCCCCGCCACTTCGCGGATCTGGACCGCGGCCGCATGATCGCCGGCATCCTGCTGGCGGTGGCGACCGTCGCCGGTTGGTTCCGGGCCGACACCCTGGTGCGCAACCGGGCGGCAAGACCTGGAAACGGTGTTCGCAAAACCGAAGAACTGTCGCCCGCCCGGAACTCGAGGGAATGGCAGCGCTTCGGGGCCATGCCGTTTCTGTGCCTGCGCTTTGGATCGCTGACGCTCTCATTGATCATGGTCATCCTGCTCATCGAGCGGTTCGCGATGGGATGGTTTAC
>JBEDKU010000748.1:0-6734 GCA_041172045.1 Verrucomicrobiota bacterium
GGGCGGGATTACGCGTCCTCCAAGTGGAGTGAATTCCTCGACGGTTACGGCACCTCTGGCTTCGGGCGCGATCCTAGAATGTTCGTGGCGAGCGCGAAAAAAGCCATCTTCAAGGCCAAGAGCGAAGGCAAGCCGTTTTTTCTCAATATCGCCACCAGCGATCCCCACCGACCCTTTCCGGGAAGTGCCGACGAGGAGAAGATGCTTCAGAAGATGAAGAAGAAGTGGGCAAAACCTGCGGCGGAGGGGAAGGTTTTTGTAGCGCCATTGCACAAGATCTGCGCTCCCGATCAGGCGTGGGTACCTCCTTATTTGGCCGATCTTCCGGAGGTTCGCGAGGAATTGTCGCAATATTACAATGCCGTGCACCGGGCCGATGAAACCCTCGGCAGCATTCTTGATCTGCTGAAAACAGAAGGCGTCGCAGAAAACACGATCGTTGTTTTTTTCAGCGACAACGGGGCCGCCTTCGCGCCCTCGAAGCAAAATTGCTACCCGTATTCGACCCGGGCCGCGCTCACCGTCCGCTGGCCGGGCGTGGTCAAGCCAGGCAACCGCGACTCCAGCCACATGGTAAGCACGATGGACATCATGCCGACCGTCTTGGAACAGGTGGGCATTGCATTGCCGGACAAGCTGGATGGCCGCTCGCTGCTGCCGCTGCTTCAAGGCAAGCCGCAAACCGACCGCGATCACCTCTACACGACGCAAAATTACATCAAGCCGGGGACTCAGGTTTTTCCCATGCGCGCCGTGCACACCCGGGAGTTTACTTACATCTTCAATGCCTGGTCTGATGGCAAGCAACGCTTCGAAGGAGAATGCATGAGCGGTCTGACGTTCGCCGCCATGGAAAAGGCGGCCAAAACGGATGCCAAGGTGGCCGAGAGGGTCAAACACATCGCCTATCGCGAAGCGGAGGAACTCTATGATCTGAAAAGCGATCCCTGGTGCCTGCAAAACCTTGTCGCCGATCCCGGCCACGCCGCAATCAAGGCGGAGATGAAACGGATCATGGAGGCCGAGATGCAGCAGACGGACGACCCGCTGCTGCCCAG
Source organism: Verrucomicrobiota bacterium (assembly GCA_041172045.1). GTDB lineage: Bacteria > Verrucomicrobiota > Verrucomicrobiia > Verrucomicrobiales > Akkermansiaceae > Luteolibacter. The sequence goes on from JBEDKU010000748.1 coordinate 1,059, forward strand.
ATTCCTGGGAAAGGGAGAATTGCCCGCCGCGTGGTTAGTCGCAAAGCCGGGTGCTAATTCGGCGGAATAAAAACCACCATGACACGCGATGCCGCCGGGCCGCAGGCAAGCCCCTGCCGGCCGTCGGCTTGAACGACTACGAGTTGTCCACTCGTCTCACGATGGGACGACCTGAACGCCGGGCGGCAGTGTGTGGTGGATCGAAAGTTGGCCGTTTGGCAGGCGCTCCCAGCGCACATGGATGGGTCCCTGCGGTGTGGGGATCGTGCCCTCCGCCCACTGGAGATCGGCGGCCTGGGGATCGAGTGTGATCTTGTTCCATCCCGGTTCGAGCGGGCGCACGCCCAGGACGTAGGCGGGAAGCAGCCAGGCGGGTCCCGCGGACCAGCCGTGGCACCATGAACGTGTCGGCAGTCCCGCACGGTGACCTCCTTCGAACATCTCCCAAGCCGTGGTCGCACCCCGGTCCAGCATCTCCCCCCACAGCCGGCGGATCCCCGGCAGGACGTCGGCGGCATGGCCAGCCTCACAGGCAAGTCGCGCGCCCAGAGACCACATCCACGGCGTGCCGGTGGGCAGCCACGCGCCATCGGTGTCGAGGACCTGTTGGACGGCCGCGGCCGCGGCTTTTTGCGGGAACAAGCCGGCCATGAGGGCGCAAATCTGGGTGGAGGCGGTCACGGTGGTCGCGGTCTGTCCGGCAGCACGTGTTTCGCCGAAGGCATTGGCCTCCGGCAGCCAATAGGCCTGGCGCATGGCGCGCGTCATCCTGGCCACAAGCTGGGTCCAACGGCGCGCAATGTCGTGTTTTCCAAGAGCGCTGGCGACTTCCGCGGTGGCCTTGAGCGAAGCGATGGCGAGGGCGTTCTCGTGCGCATAGGTGCGCGAGGCGGCGTGGCGGTGATCGTTTTCGCAGCCGTTCCAATCAAGGAAGTGCCAGACCTCACCGTGCATGGCGAAGAGGCCTTCCGCATCCAGGGAATCTTGAATGAACGCCGCCTGTTGTTCGAGGGCGGGCAGCATTTCGCGGGCGAAGCGGCGATCACCCGTGAATTGAAAATGGTCGCGAACGCCCATGGCCCAAAGAAAACTCCAGTTCGGAATCGGCCGGTCTTCCCAGGCGCTCGGGACCTGTGAATTGACCAGCGGCATCCGTTCCAGCGATTGGGCGGCGAGGCGCAGGCTGCGCTCCGGAAGCAACCGCTCGCCCTGGACGTAATGGTGGACCTGAAGGGTCATGCTGGCCATGTCTCCGACCCACATGGCGTGCTCGTAGGTGGCATCGATGAACGTATCCATGGAACTCATGCGCAGCGTGTGGCTGGAGAGTTCGTAAATTTGGTTGAGCCGTGTATCGGAGCAGCGGAACCAACCTTTTGGCTGCCACGGATAGGTGGCCACCCGCACTCTGGCTGCGGCGATGCTTGCCGCACGACCCAGCGGCCGCACATCGACGACCAGATAACGCAGGCCGCGCACGAGCTGCGAGGTGAAGGTCTGTTTGCCCTCGCGGCAGAGATAGGAAAACGTGTTGTTGTTGAGTTCCGTGAACTGGATCCGGCCCAGGTTGATGCCCTCCACCCCCGCGGCATCGATTTGGGTGCCCTGGCCGGCATCGATTTCAAGTTCGATGAAACCGTTGGCGTGTCTGCCGAAATCGAGGATCAGGCGGTGATGGCGGCCACCTGAAACCGGCTCGCCCGACCACGGCAGCGTGGTGGATTTTTGCGCAGCGCCGTTTTCCAGCGTGCGACAGGTGATCGACATATAAACATCGCGCTCGGGAACCGCCTCGGCCGCCACCGCCCGCCAGGTGGACGCTCCGGCAAGCAACGCAGCGAGATCCTTGCAGCGGCGTAGTTTCGCCCGGTTCTTGCCGGGCTTGGTGCTCATGATCCACGCCGCCTTCTTGAAGCCCCTGAACCGCTCCTGCCTGAGACCCGCGATGCCACCCAGCGCCAGCCCGATGTCCAAATCGTGCGCCAGCCCCTTCCAATCCATCAACAGCAGATGCTTGCCTGCGGAAACCTCGTGCTTGGCGAGCATGTCGAACTCGTCTTGTTCAAATGAAAGGTTCTCGCCATCGAGGACGAAGGAAACCGGTCCGCTATACATCGAGGCATGCTTGATCCACAAACTGCCCGCACGCGGGACGTGCAGAACGGTGGCGAAGATCCCGTCGGTGGCCGTGAGATTCATCGAGAGTTGCTCGGGAACGAGCGACGGCCCCGCACGCAAGGAGAGCACCAGCGCGGGATCGCTCGCGATGCCGGCCCCGCGCACGGCAACGCATTCCCACGGCTCGTCGGTCAGGTGGGGAATGTCGCGGGGAGCCAGCGCGCCCCATGGCTCGCATCCGGCCGGGCCGATCTCGACGGCGGCAGGCCAGTCACCCCATCCGGCATCGAGCCAGTCCGTTTCCTCCGCAGTCACTTGCTCCTCGAAGGGCATCTGGCAGGCGACGCGGGGTGTGATGCGCCGGAACGAAGGCGAGAGCCTTGCCTGCCAGGTAGAGTCGGTGGCGGTCAACAGGCGGCCCGCTTCATCCGCGACTTCGGCAATCAAGCCGGCTCGTGAGACGAACGATTGAATGTTGCCCTCTCCCCAATGCTGGACGCGGATGGCGAGTTGGTTTTCCCCACGACGGAGGAGTCCTGTCAGGTTATGCACATCAAACTCGTAGTGTTGCGGAAAATTGCGTGCCGGTCCGAAGCCGATGCGCTCGCCGTTGAGCCAGGCGGTGTAACGCGAATCCGCGCTGATCAGGAGCCGCCCCCCGGGCTTGGGGCCTTGCGCGCGGAAACGGCAATGAAACTCTGCGACGGTGTTCCTAGGGGCTGCTTCTCCTTCGATCCAGATCCATTTGGCGCTCTGGAATCCTTGCTGGGCGGCAGAAGCGTCTCGTTGCGGTGTCTCGGCGTGCATGGTATGAGGGAATGAGAGTCGCCCGAAAAACAACAATACGCAACAAAATACTCCGAGAATCTCGCGGGTTTCGAGGCATATCCGGAGGATTCTCCATGTTGGGCGCAACTTTAAAATTGTCGCGCTATTCACACTATTCTAGACTGCCCCTGTGGCTGCGAAAAAGAAAAACGGAAAAACTCAGGGCGTATCGATTTACACCATTGCGGAGAGCATGAATGTCTCTCCCGGAACAGTGAGCCGAGCTCTGAACAACCGACCTGATGTCAGCGTGACAACCCGTAAACTGATCCGCAAGAAAGCCAGTGAACTGGGATTCAAACTGCGAACCTTTGAACCGCGCGTGACCAATATCTGCGTGGTCATTGAGGTGACGCCGAACCAAAGCAGCCTGTTCTCACCCTTCGTCGACGCGGTTCTTGATGGGGTGTGGAAATTTTGTACTGAAAATGACCTGGAATTATCGCTGTTCGGCGAAAAGCCCGAGCGCCTCAACGATTGCGATTTGAGCCGGGTGCTGGGACGACGCTCGGTGAATGGCGCGGTGTTCCTGAACGCCACACGCCACAGCCAGTATTTCGCGGCCCTCAACGAGCAGAACTTTCCTTACTGCTGCGTTCTGAGCGGTGCCCCGGAGGCAGCGCAGTGGACGATCGTTTCGGACGGAGCGGCCCTCAGCAAACGGGCCACCTCACATTTGATCGATCTCGGCCATCGGTCGATCGGTCTTCTCGACACGTTGACCGGACTCGAGATCGGGGTGGAGCGCCGGGCGGGTTACGAGCAGGCCATGGCGAATGCCGGAATTACGCCCATGCCTGAACTGGTATTCACGCATGCGGACTGTGGCGATTCCGTAGCCGACGGCTTCGAATTTGGAGCGAGGGGGGTGCGAGTCTTGTTGGCCAAGGATTCCGCGCCCACCGCATTCATGACAATGAGTGACGAAGTGGCATTTGGCGCGATTCACGAGCTTGTCTCGATGGGTCGGCGGGTGCCTGAGGATGTCTCGGTCCTGTCATTCGATGACTCGCGCTTCTGCCAGTATGCCAATCCGCCGCTCACGGTGGTCAGTCAATCCAACGAGCGCTTCGGCTACGAGGCCGCCAACCTCGTTTCCCGCCGCATCGAGGAGAACTTGAAAACCAATCCCTATCCGGCGCTGTCAATCGCCGGGGATCTGATCGTGCGGGGGAGTACCGGTCCCGCCCCGCGCAAGCTTTGAGATCGCGCGCGGCGGTGCCCTTCACGGTCATTTCCCGCCGTAGAACCGCCGCTTATGGCTGCCCTGGCAAACAGGGGCCGTCTGCCAGACAGCGTTCCACCAGCGCGCTGATTGAGACGGTGGCGAGGCAAATCGAACTGTCAGCCGCGCCGTAATAAACGAACAATTCGTCGGCATGGTTGCCGGCAACGGCGGCCGTCGGGAACACCACCTGGGGAACGTTGCCCCGGAATTCGTATTCCTTCTCCGGCCACATCAGGCAGGCGCGCATTTTGCCGATGACTTTCGAGGGATCCTCCAGATCCAGAAGCATCGCCCCCGCGTTGTACATGATGCCATTCATGTGCTGGCGGCAACCGTGGTAGAGGACCAGCCAGCCGGCATCCGTGCGCACCGGCGGTGCGCCGGGTCCGATCTTGTGGCTTTCCCAATAGCGGGTGCTTTTCTGGAGCAAAAGCTGGGTTTTACCCCAGTAAATCAGGTCCGGCGAGTAGGACAGATAGATGTCACCTCCGGTGCTGCCTTCACCATTCGGGCGTTCGAGCCGGGCATAGAGGCCATTGAATTTCTGCGGGAAGATCACACAGTTGCGGTGATCGATCGAAGTGATGAAGCCGAGGTCGTCGAACGATTCAAAATCAGCGGTTCGGATCAAGCGGATGCGGCCACCGAGGGCTGACGAGACATTGTAGGTGATGTAGTGGAATCCATCCAGAGTAGTGATGCGCGTGTCGAAGATTCCGTCTCCGTGACCGATATAAGGGTACTCGTTCGGGGGGGTGGCGATCGTCTTGGTGCCGATGTCAAAATGAACGCCGTCCTTGCTGCGGGCGATCAGGAAATGGGGGATCCACTCGGCGTCCCAGCAATTCAACACCATCACGATTTCCTTGCCGACGCGCACCGCGCCACTGTTGAAGCAGCACTGGCCTGCGAACGGCAGATGAGCCGCCGTGATGATCGGATTATACGCGCTACGTGCAATCAGGGGTTGATCGGCCCGAGGGCGGCGGGAGGATTCAGCGGGCTTGAGGGCGAGGATGGTGGGCGCGTTCATATGTTGCGTGATATTGTGTAGATCCACTCCAAGATGTCAAGCGGGATCCTGCGGTTTGGAGGCAAGTTGTTTCCGGATTTCGGTGACGCGCCGGTCAGTGAGAGGGTAAAGGACGACAAAAATGATGCCGATGAACGACATCACTGCGGGAACGGTCATGTAGAGCAGGCGGAGGCGGTCCACGACTCCGGCCGCTTGATGAGCTTCGCGGGCGGCGTCGTAGCCAGCCCATTTGAGCATGTAGCCTCCGAGCACCATCGTAAGGGCGATGCCGGCCTTGATGGTCCAGGCGTAGCATGCGTTGTACATTCCCTCGCGGCGCAGGCCGGTTTTGGTTTCATCATAGTCGCAAACATCGGCGAGCATCGAAGGGCCGATGATCCACAGGCAGGAAAGGCCGGGGCTGATCAGGATCAGGCTGACAACCTGCAGGTAGGGTGCGGCGGGGGTATAGGTCCACCAACTGGAA
>JBEDKU010000749.1:0-9804 GCA_041172045.1 Verrucomicrobiota bacterium
CCCCAGAGCCTGTCAGCAAGCTCAAGGCTGCCATGCCGAAGCCCTACGCCGAGCTCATGAAGGTCCGCTCCATCCTTGAAAAACACTTCAAGGACGTGCAAGACGTCGAGTTCACCGTGCAAGAAGGCAAGCTCTTCATGCTCCAAACTCGTAACGGCAAGCGCACCGCCGCGGCCGCCCTCAAGTTCTCCATGGACATGGTGAAGGAAAAACTCATCGACTGGGAAACCGCCGTGTTGCGCAACCCCGCCGACCAGCTCGACCAACTCCTCGCGCCGATCTTCGACATCGCCGAGGCCGCCAAGGCCAAGGTCATCGCCACCGGCCTTCCCGCCGGTCCGGGTGCCGCATCCGGCAAGGTCTATCTCAATGCCGACCGCGCCGTGCTCGCCGAAGCCCGCGGTGAAAAGGTCCTGCTGGTTCGTAACGAAACCAGCCCGGAAGACCTTCGCGGCATGATCGCTGCGGAAGGCATCCTCACCGCCAAGGGTGGTGTGTCGTCCCACGCCGCTCTCGTTGCCCGCCAAATGGGCAAGGTCTGCGTCTGCGGTGCCGCCGCACTCGACATCAACTACGACAAGCTCACCGTCACCGCTTCCGGCCAAACCTTCAAGGAAGGCGAATACATGAGCATCGACGGCACCAGCGGCACCGTCTACGGCGGCGAGCTGAAAACGGCTCCATCGGAAATCATCTCCGGTATTGTTAGCGGCGACAAGGCGGCGATCAAAACCGAGAAGTACAAGAGTTTCCTCCAACTGATGAAGTGGTGTGAGCAAGCCACCCGCATGGCCGTCCGCACCAATGCCGACACGCCGGAGCAGACCCGCATCGCGATGGCCTTCGGTGCCACCGGCATCGGCCTGACCCGCACCGAGCACATGTTCTTCGAAGGCGACCGCATCGACGCGATGCGCGAGATGATTCTCGCCACCACGCTCGAAGCCCGCAAGACGGCGCTCAACAAGTTGCTGCCCTATCAGCGTGAGGATTTCACCGGCATCTTCAAGACCCTCAAGGGGTTCCCGGCCACCATCCGCCTGCTCGATCCGCCGCTTCACGAGTTCCTCCCTCACACGAAGGAGCAACAGCTCGACCTTGCTAAAAAGCTCGGCGTGAAGGTGGAAACCATCATCCAGCGCGTGGCCGAACTCCACGAGTTCAACCCGATGCTCGGCCACCGCGGCTGCCGTCTCGGCGTCGCCTATCCGGAAATCACCGAGATGCAGGCTCGCGCCATCTTCGAAGCCGCCGCTGACGTGGCGAAGAAGAAGATCAAGGTGAAGCCCGAGGTCATGATCCCGCTCGTCGGCTTCAAGCGTGAGTTCGATCTCCAGGCGGAAATCGTCCACAACGTCGCCAAGCAGGTGATGGCCGAGAAGAAGATCAAGTTCGAATATCAGGTCGGCACCATGATCGAAGTCCCACGCGGTGCCCTCACCGCCGACCAGATCGCGGAAGGCGCCGAGTTCTTCAGCTTCGGCACCAACGACCTCACCCAGACCGCGCTCGGCATCAGCCGTGACGACATGGGCGCGTTCCTGCTGCCTTACGTCGAGAATGACGTCTTCGCGAAGAATCCGTTCGCCACGCTCGACACCACCGGTGTCGGCCAGCTGATGGAAATCGCCGTCGCCAAGGGCCGCCAGACCCGTCCGGACATCAAGCTCGGCATCTGCGGCGAACACGGTGGTGACCCGGATTCCGTGGTCTATTGCCACAAGCTCGGCCTCGCCTATGTCTCCTGCTCGCCTTACCGCGTGCCGGTCGCCCGCCTTGCGGCTGCCCAGGCAGCCATCGAGGAAAAGCGCGCCGCCAAGAAGAAGTAATTTGTAGCGGCGGTCGGTGACCGTCGCTCGATCCATCAAGCCGCCCCGGGAAACCGGGGCGGCTTTTTTTATGACCCGGTCAACCAGAGTCGGGCTGTATCAAGCTCGGCGGAAGTGAGTTGGTGGCCCGTGTTGCTTTCGTGAAATGACACTTCCGCTCCCGCGTCACGCAGCATCGCGGCCAGTCGCCGCGCGTTGTCGATCGGCAGGATCGGATCGCTGAGACCGCTCGCGAGAAACACCTTGGTTCCGGCGAGCTCCGGAGGTTTTTCCGGAATCAACGGGACCATCGCCCGCAGCAAGACCGCGCGGCTGAGCACTTCGGGACGCAGGAGCAGCATGCTCGCGGCGATGTTCGCGCCATTGGAGTAACCGACGGCGGTGATCGTGTCCGGTGGGAATCCATAATGTTCCGCGGCCGCCGCGATGAAGTCGGCCAGCTCGTGGGTGCGGTGGATGAGGTCCGCTTCGTCGAACACGCCCTCTGCCAGACGTCGGAAAAAGCGCGGCATGCCGTTTTCCGATATTTTGCCGCGCGGGCTGAGCAGGTTCGCATCGAGTGCCAGGGAATGGCCGAGTTCGATGAGGTCGTGCTCGTTTCCGCCGGTGCCGTGTAACAGAAGCAGGGTGGGCGCGGAAACTCCGCCAGCGGCGGGGACGAAGCGGTGGATGAAATCGAGGGAGGTGCTCATGACTGGGAAGGCTGATAGTGAAGTGGCTTGATCCCGGCTTCGATCTGCGTGCGGCGCGGCTCGAGGAACGGCGGCAGCGCGAGGGTCTCACCGAGGTGCGCGGGGTCCTCGCCATCGGCGGCGAAGCCGGGGCCGTCGGTGGCGATTTCAAACAGGATGCCGCCGGGAATGCGGAAGTAGAGCGATTTGAAATAGTGCCGCTCGACCTGGCCGGAGGTTCCGTAGCCGTGGTTTTCCAGATGCCGCTGCCACGCCAGCAGTTCTTGCGAATCCGCCACGCGCCACGCGACGTGGTGCACGCCGCCCGCGCCTTCCTGACCGCGCTGGGTGGAGCCGTGCAGGCGAAGCTGCGCGCCGGTGCCGCCGGGTCCGGTTTCGAATAGGGTGGTGTCGGCGGTGCTGGTTCTGAAGCCGAGCACGTGGGTGAGGAAATCCGCGGTCGCGTCGGCATCGCCCACCGTGAGATCCACCGAGCCGAGCCCGATGATCGCCGCGCTCAGCGGAACGGGGCTGCCGTGCCACGGATGGACTTCCGTGACGGATTCGGTGTCCGCGATGAGCCTCAGGTGTTGGCCTTCGGCATCTTGGAACGCGAGAGTTGGTCGGCCTGAAAGGGTTTCGATCGTGCCGTGGCGGACGTTCTGTTGGTCGAACCATTTCGCCCAATGTTCCAGCGATGCCTCGCCGCCGAGCACGCGCAGGCCGGTTTCGCTCACCGTGCCCGCGCCGATGCGGGCGGGGCGGATTCTCGCCCAATCGAAGAACGTGAGATCCGATCCCGCGCTGCCGATGGCGTCGGCGTAGAAGAGGTGATAGGCGGAAACGTCGTCCTGGTTGACGGTCTTTTTCACCAGGCGCATGCCGAGCGTGCGGGTGTAGAAATCGAGGTTGGCCTGGGCGTGGGCGGTGATCGCCGTGACGTGGTGCAGGCCATGGAGAACCGGTTGGTTTGTCTTCATGGCCGGAGGATGCACGAGACCGCAGGTTTTGGATAATGCCGAGTTGTTTGCCTGAGGATGCGTGGCGGGCATGCCGGGAGCGCGAGTCTCCAGACTCGCAGTGAAAGGACCGACAAAGAGATGCGGCGGACGCCACCGGGCTTTGGCATCTCTTGCGCGGCGAGTCTGGAGACTCGCGTTCCCGGGCTTCACTCGCTGAGGAACCGGTGCTGGATGGCGTGCAAGGCACCCAGCGCCAGCAGGGATTCCGCGTCATTTCCCAGCTCCTTGCCGACGATCTCACATTCCTGTTTGAGGTTGGTGTGAATCAGGTAGGGATTGTCGGTGTTGATGCAGTAGGGAATTTCGTGGTCGGCGAGGTCGCGGACGAAGCGGGCGATGCAGGCGTAGTCCGGGATGACGCGGGTGACGAGATTCACGGTGGGGCAGAGCTCGAGGCAAATGCGCTCCTCCTGAAGCAGTTTGATCAGCGTTTCCCGTTGTTTGCCCTTGGCGTTGCGCAGCTCGATGCCGTGGCCGATCCGGTCCGGGTGGATGGCCTCGATGACGCGCTGGATGCCCGCCGGTCCGGTGGCTTCGCTCTCGCCGACGTGATAGGTGATTTTCAAGCCGACTTCGCGGGCTTTTTCCATCATCGCGGCGACCTCGCTCATCCACGGCTTGCTGAGTTCGAGTGCGCGCGACTCGGGGCCGGCCATGTCGATGCCGACCACGCCGTTCGCCCCGTTGAGCGCGCCGCGGCTGCGCCATTTGATCGCGGCGTCGATGATCTGCCAGTTCGCCTCCAGCGAGAGATCGCGGCCGAGCGAGAGGATGATGCCGGTGGCGACGCCGTAGTGGAGCGACGCGCGCTCCAGCCCCTGCATGACGGCGAGGATGATGGCGTCCATGGTGTGCAGGCCGTGGCGCACCCGCTTGTGGGGATTGAAGCGCAGCTCGATGGCCTCGACCTGGGCGCGGCGGTAGGCCTTGGCGACGACCTGATAGGCGGAAACGCTGGCGGCGGAGGGGGAGGACTGGATTTCCTCGGTGACCTCGAAATAACGGCCGAGGAAGTCATCGAGTGATTTCACCTCGTCATGGCGGGCGGTGAGGGAGGCGTGGAAGGTGGCGAAATCGACGTATTCGGTTTTCAGTCCGTTGTCGCAGAGGATTTCCCATAGGACTGAGGACGGAACGGCTCCTCCGAGGTGAATGTGAAGATCATGCATATCAGGCCATGTAAGCGGATGGCGGGCCGATTTGCAAATGAAGCCATTTCCGGGTTGATGTGCTAGCAATGATATCGCATGGTGAGCGCATGGCACAATTGCTTGTCAGAAATTTGGACGATGAATTGGTCCGCCACTTGAAGAGGCGGGCGGGGGAGCACGGGGTTTCTGTGGAGGAGGAGCATCGCCGGATTCTGCGTGAGGCGCTGCTGGCGGATGCGGGGGAGCGCAAGAGCTTCTGGCAGGTGCTAGGTGAGATGCCGGATGTGGGTGGAGAGGATTTGTTCGAGCGGGAGCGCAACCTACCGGGCCGCGGAACGGATCAAACGCTTTTTGAGGACTGAAAATGCGCGGCTATCTCCTTGATACCAACGTTCTGAGCGAAATCCGGAAAGGACGGCAGCGCGCGCAACACGAAGTTTACCAATGGTGGCTGGGAATGAAGGATCAGGAGCTGTTTCTGAGTGTCATGACGCTGGGAGAAATCCGGAAGGGAATCGCCCGGTTGGGGGCGCGCGATGGTTCGCAGACCTTGGCGCTGGAGCGTTGGCTGGATGAGGTGAAACTGACCTTCCGGGAGCGGGTGATCGAAGTTTCGCCGGCGGTCGCGGATCGATGGGGACGGCTTCAGGCGGTTCGTTCATTGCCCGAGGTGGACGCGCTGCTGGCGGCGAGCGTGCTGGAATATGATCTGACACTGGTGACTCGCAATGAAGCGGACTTCGAAGGGCTCGGCCTCCGGATTTTGAATCCTTTTTCGCGATCGCCCAGAACATGAACAGGTGGGATTGACTTGGTGTCGCGGAAATTTTGACAGCCGCAGCAAGCTGGCTATGGTCCGGCCGTTCCCACGAACCAACCCCCACTTTACCATGAGCGAAACAACCGTCGAAAAACACACGTTCCAAGCCGAGATCCAGCAATTGCTCGATCTCGTCGTCCACTCCCTCTACACCGACAAGGAGATTTTCCTCCGCGAGCTGATTTCCAACGCTTCGGATTCGATGGAAAAACTCCGTCACATCGAGGCCACGGAGAAGGACGTGCACGAGCCGACCTTGCCGCTGGAAATCCACATCACCACCGACGCCGAGGCGAAAACGCTGACGATTTCCGACGCCGGCATCGGCATGAACCGCGAGGAACTCGTGAAAAACCTGGGCACCATCGCCCACTCGGGGACCAAGGCGTTCCTGAAAAACATGAAGGACAGCGGTAGCACGCCGGGCAACATGATCGGCCAGTTCGGCGTCGGCTTCTACTCGGCGTTCATGGTCGCGGACGAGGTGAAGGTCCACACCCGCAGCTGGCGGGCGGACGGCGAGGAGCTCGTCTGGATCAGCGACGGCAAGACCGGTTACGAAATCGAAGATTCCCCCGGCCAATCGCGCGGCGTGAAAATCGTGATGCACCTGAAGGAAGAGCTCGGCGAGTATGCCGAGGAGACCCGCATCAAGCACCTCATCGAGCGTTACAGCAATTTCGTCGGCTTTCCGATTTTCCTCAACGGCACCCGCGTCAACGAGGTGGAGGCGCTGTGGTTAAAGAACAAGTCGGAGATCTCCGAGGACGAATACAAGGCGTTCTATCAATTCGCCTGCAAGGCCTTCGACGAGCCGGCCTATCGCCTGCATTTCAGCGCCGACGCGCCGATCGCGATCAACGCGCTGGTCTTCGCGCCGAGCGAGAATCCGGAGCGCATGGGCTTCGGCAAGGTCGAGGGCGGCGTCTCGCTCTACTCGAAGAAAGTGCTCATCGACGCCGAGCCGAAGGGCCTGCTGCCCGAATGGATGCGCTTCATGAAAGGCGTCGTCGATAGCGCGGATCTGCCGCTCAACATCTCGCGGGAAACGATGCAGGACAGCGCGCTGATCCGGAAACTCGGCGCGGTCATCAGCAAGCGCGTGATCAAGATGTTTGAAAAGGAAGCCGAGGCTGATCCGGAGAAATACCGCGGTTTCTACAAGAAGTTCGACCGCTTCTTCAAGGAAGGCATCGCCACCGACTATCCGAACCGCGACGCGCTGGCCAAGCTACTGCGCTTCGAGTCGTCACTCACGGAATCAGGCGCCGTCTGCGGTTTCTCCGACTACGTCTCGCGGGCGAAGGACGGGCAGGAATCGATTTACTATCTGGTCGGCGGCAGCCGCGAGCAGGTGGAGAGCAGTCCCTACGTGGAGGCGTTCAAGGCGCGCGGGTTGGAAGTCATCTATTTCACCGACGCGGTGGACGAATACGTCGTCGAGTCGCTTGGTGAGTTCGAGGGCAAGAAGCTCGTTTCCATCCGCCACGGCGGCGTGGAGCTGGAAGACCACGCGCCGGAAGGCGACGCTCTATCCGAAGAGCAGACGGCCGCGCTTTGCGAGTTTCTCAAGCAGGAGCTCGGCGACCGCGTGACGCGCGTCGCGAGCGGCAAGCGGCTGGTCGACAGCCCGGTGATCGCGCTGGTCCCGACGGACGGCATGAGCCCGCAAATGCGCCAGATGATGAAGGCGATGGACGAGAATTTCAAAGACGAGGTCAAGGTGGAGTTGGAAATCAACCCGCGCCATCCGCTCGTCAAGAAGCTGTCCGAGGCCAAGGATTCCAACCCCGAGCTGGCGAAGCTGGTGGCGTTGCAGTTGCTGGACAACTCGCTGATCGCCGCCGGTCTGCTGGAAGACGCCCGCGACACGGTTTCCCGGATGAACAAGCTGATGGAGAAAGCGATGGGCTGATGAAAGCCTTCTGCCCCGAGTGCAAAAACAGCCTGACCGGACCGAAGTCCGCGATGGGAACGCGCGTGGATTGCCCCGAGTGCCGGCATTCGTTCTACTGGACGGACCGCCAGCACGCCGGGGAGACCTTCGTCGTGTATGACTTGGAAACGACCGGGCTGGACCCGGAGCAGGACGAGTTCATCCAGATCGCGGCCATGCGCTTCACGGCGGGTTGTTTGTGCCCGGAGGAGACCTTCGCCAGCTTCGCGAAACCACGGCGGCCGATTTCCTCGTTCATCGAGAGTTACACCGGCGTGGGAAACCGCCACGTCGCCGACGCGAACCGGCCGGAGGAGGTGCTCTGCGAGTTCGCCGCCTGGTCGGGGGATTCCACCCTCATCGCCCACAACGGCCTGCGCTTTGACAGCAAATTTCTAGCCGCCACTTGCCGCCGCCACGGCTTGGCGACGCGCGAGGTGCACAGCATCGACTCCATCCACATGTCGAAGATGTTGTTCGGCAAAACCCGCGGCACGGGCCACTCGCTGGACCACCTGATTTCCCGCCTGCGGATCGACCAGCAAGGCATCCGCCGCCACGACGCGCGGGGCGACGTGGAAATCCTTGGCCGCGCGGTGGCCGGGATGTGGCAGCGGCTCGGCTTGGACCACGCCTTCAACGGCGTGCCGAGGCACGGCGCGTTTCTGCCACGGTTGGATCGCTGAGGATCTGATATCGGGTAGAATCAAAAAAGCGGCTCCTCGGAACATCCGGGAGCCGCTTTGAATTTCACAAGGTCAGACGCGCTGTCTTAGAGCACCATGTCCTTGAGACCCTTGAGAGGACGCACCTTGACGGCGGTGGAGGCTGGCTTGGCCTTGAACATCACTTCTTCTTTGGTGAAGGGGTTGATGCCTTTGTGGGCTTTGACCGCAGGCTTGCGCACGGTGGTGATCTTCATCAAGCCGGGCAGGACGAATTCGCCGACGGCGTTTTTCTTGAGGTGGCCATCGATCACATCGGTCAGTGCTTCGAGCACGGCTGCAACCTGCTTGCGGCTGAGTTCGGTGCTTTCGGCGATCTGGTCGAGGATCTGGGTCTTGTTGAGTTTGTCTTTGATTGGTGCTGATTTCTTAGCCATGCCGAGGAGTCCACTGGACCGGGCACGAATGTCAAGACTTCCGGAGCGAAAAAATCAGTCTCGCCAGTCCCCGGCGGGGAAAGGCGGATGGCGGTTCACGTCCCGTTCCAGGCATTTAGACGCCCGCAATCGGATTTCAGACTGCTTCCGCGAGAAGCTTTTCCACCTTCTTCACGGTGCTCGGCATCAGCTTGCCGTCGACGCGTTTGGCACCCTCGATGATGGCCTTCACCTCTTCCAGGGTCTTCTCCGCGGCGGCCAGCGACTTCTTGGGGCCGCCGAGCTTTTTGTCGGGGAAATAACGGGTGAAGGTCGAGCCGGCGCGACTGATGCAGAGACGCCATCCTTCGAACGCGGCGGTCTCGTAAGTGAAGCGAGTTAGATTCTTTTTTGATTTCATATGGTTGGGGTTGTGGTTCCACCGGAAAGAATGCACGGTTTTGATAGTGAATCCAGCGGTTTTTTTGCCGTGACTGGAGAGCCGGAAAACTCCGGCCGTTAATTTGCCGCTAGTGCCGGGGGGCTTAAGACTGAAAATTCCAGACTTTCGTCTATCCGGGTGGTCCTATCGCGTGGAATCACGCCGGGGGCGGTTCCTTCACTCCGTGATTCGCGAGACGCGCAGGCGCTCGGCGGTGACCAGGGCTTGGAATTTCGCGTAGTCCTGCTCGCGGGACGAGGACAGCAGGAGATAGGTGTAGAGTCTCCAGTGGCTCATTTCCTCGAGGGCGTTGGCCATGCGCAGGGCGATGGTTTCCTCGCTGTCGGTGCCTCGGTCGGAGAGGCGTTCGTGGAGTTCCTCGTTGCTCGGCGGCATCACGAACAGATCGGCGACGGCGCGGTGGATGTCGCTGTCACCGCAGGCGCGGACTTGGTTCGCGCCTTGGACGTCGATGTCCATCACCACGTCGGTGCCGGCGTGGAGATAGGCGACGACCTCGGATTTGAGCGAGCCATAGAGATTTCCATGCACCACGGCGTGTTCGAGGAATTCGCCGGCTTCGAGTTTGAGAAAAAACTCCTCCTTGGAGAGGAAGTGGTAGTCCTTGCCGTTTTCCTCGCCCGGACGCGGCGAGCGGGTGGTGCAGGAAATCGAGTAGTGGGCCTCGCCGGAATCCGCCAACCGGCGGCAGAGCGTGGTTTTTCCTGATCCCGAAGGGCCTGAAACGACAAGAAGGATGCCGGTGCGTGCGGACATGAAGGGGGATGTAGAAACCATTGCCGGGTGGGAATCGAGCAGTTTATTGAAATTTGTGAATTGCGGAATTCACAG
>JBEDKU010000750.1:0-7244 GCA_041172045.1 Verrucomicrobiota bacterium
GGACGATTGACTCCGCCCGCGCCGGGGCGGTCGATGCCACCCGCACCAGGACGATCCATCCCTCCGCCGCCGGGGCGGTCAACGCCTCCTCCGGCACCCGGGCGATCCGGCAAGCCACCTACGGGGCGGCTGGGCAACTGGGTGGGTCTGCCGGATGAAGGCAGTTGCGACACCCTGCCGGATGACGGAAGTTGTGACGCTCCTCCGCCGACCGACGGCCGGTTGTCACCCGAAGGACGCGTGGAGGGTGATGATGGCACGCGTCCGCCACTCGCCGGACGTTCGGCCGGCCTGGTGCTGGCGGAGGGTCGTGAGACGGAACTCCCGCCCGCGGGCCGCGAGTTACCCGACCCCGAGGATCCGCCTGATGGACGCGGACGTGAGCTTGAGGAGCTGCCGGAAGGCCGGGAATAGCTGGACCGCGAGCTGCCACCGGACGGCCGGGACATGCTGCCACCGCCGCCGGAACGAGCGCCGCCGCCGCGCGCGCCACCTCCTCCGCCACGCGCGCCGCGGGCTTCCACGAGCGGGATGCCTTGGATGAAAATGGCGAGAACCGCCATGACTGCCAGATGGACGTTGAATCGAGTTTTCATGGCCTTATTCCCCTTTCACCCGGTTGATTTCGATGCGGCTGATGCCAGGCAGTGGATCGCCGTCGAGGGTGCGGTTGGCGGATTCCCAGAAGAGTTTGTCCGGGCCGGCCTTGGTCAGGGTGTTGTCCGCCGTGGTGCGGCCGCCGTCGGCCGCGTAGCCGACTTCCCGCACCAGCCAGCGCTCGCCATCCCGCGTCCAGCGGCCGTCGGTGAAGCCGCCGGCATCGTCGAAGGTCCAGGAACGGATGCACTCGTCCACCGGGTTCCAGCCGATGATCTGCCAGCCTTCGAGGACGTCGTCGTCACCGCGTTTCACGGTGACGTTGCGGGAGATGAAATTGCCGCCGCGCGCCCATTGATAGTGGCTTTTCACGGTCAGGCCGGCGTCTTTGTCCGCCTCGTGCCAGTCGCCGACGAGCCATGCGAGTTCGGACAGGCGCTCGCCTGCGGTGACGACGGGAGCGGGCGTCTCCACCAGCTCGCTGATCTTCCACTTGCCGTCTTTTTTCACATGGATGGCGGTAAATAGAGCCGAGGTCGGGTCGCCGTCTTTCGAGACCACGGTGGTGGATCCTTTTTCCACCACCACCTCCGGCGTGAGCACCCGCACGGAATCCAGGTCGATCGTGAGCTTCGCGCCCGTGGTCGCCGCGAAGGAGGCGGCGAGGGATGCCTCCACGGCGGCCCGCCCTTCAAGGACCGTCCCGTCTTCCGCAGTGTAGCTGACATCCTCCGTGTAGAAATCCAGCAGCGCCTTGACGTCGGCCTTGGCGTAGGCGGCTTCGTAAGCGCGGTCGTTCGCGGCGACGGCGGCCATTTCAGGAGACGTCGGAGTGGCGGTCTTCGCCGTGTCCTGGCCCGGACTGAAACCGGTGGACAAAGCGGTGATCCAGGCGATGGCGGTAACGGTTTTCATAACGGTCAGGAGGGGTTGAAGTGGATTTCACACGAATGATCCGATTGGGGTTATCGCACAAACATGGCGGGGTTTCCATCAGACCAAGGTCCTACTTTCCGCCTTCAACTTGCTTGACCGCGGCCCTCTTTCCGGCAAAGGATCCTATCCTACCCCCAGCGAGTCATGATTGCCGAATTGCTCCAAAAGCTTCCTCCGCTTCCGTCATCGTTTCCAGACGCGTTGGTATGCGTGGTGGACGGCGACGAATCCATCCGGGACCGTCTCAAGCGCTTGTTCCGGTCCGCGAGCTTCCCGGTGGAGACCTTCGCCTCCGCCGGGGACTATCTCGGGCGCGAGGCGCATCCGGGACCGGTGTGTCTCGTCAGCGCCGTGCGGTTGCCCGGGCTCGACGGGTTCGACCTGCAACGAATGCTCGCCGACCGCAGCGAGCAACTGGTTTTCCTAACCTCCCACGGCGACGTGCCGATGTGCGCGCGGGCGATGAAGGCCGGTGCGGTGGATTTCCTCACCAAGCCGGTGGACGAGGAAACCCTCCTCTCCGCCGTCAACCTGGCGCTCGCCCGCGCCCGCGAGATCGTTAGAGTCCACGCGGAACAGGCGGCCGCCCGCGCGGCGCTCGACTCCCTCACACTCCGCGAGGACGAGGTGATGCGCTGCGTGGTCGCCGGGATGCTGAACAAACAAATCGCCGCGATGCTCGGGATCGCCGAGAAGACCGTGAAGATCCACCGCGGGCGCGTGATGAGGAAGACCCGCAGCAACTCGGTGCCGGACCTGATGAGGCTTTGCCTGAGGGCTGGCGAGGCGTCGCGTCTTCCGCCCTTGCCCTGAATTTAGCATCCCCGCCCGCATCGTCATGCCGGCTCCGCGAGCACGAGCGGCGGAATTCTCATCCGTTTTAACGCGATGCCAGGCCACCGGACGAAAAAAGGCCTCCGGGAAGTTTCCCGGAGGCCTTGAAGATCGGAAAAACCGCTTTGCTCAGAGACCGCGGAGAGTCTCCTTGATCGCTTCGAAGTTCGGTTGGTCGCCGGGGTTTTCCAGCACCTCGGCGTATTGCACCACGCCGGCCTTATCGAGCACGAAGGCGGAGCGCTTCGGCACGCCGCCCATGATCAGGTTCTTGGTGGGCAGGAATTGCTCGTAAGCCACGCCGTAGGCCTCGGTCACCTTGTGTTCGTAGTCGCTGAGCAGGGCGAGGGTGATGCCTTCCTTCTGCGCCCACGCTTCCTGCGCGAACGGATTGTCACCGGAAATGCCGAGCACCTTCGCGTCGAGCGCGTCGTATTCGGCAATGCCTTGGGAAACACTGCAGAACTCCGCCGTGCAGCCGCCGGTGAAGGCCATCGGCACGAAGAGCAGGACGATGTTGGATTTTCCGACGAGGTCGCTCAGCGTGACCAGTTCGGGGCCGTTGGCGGTTTTGGAAACGAGGGTGAAATCCGGGGCTTGGTCGCCGACTTTGATGGACATGATGATAGGGAATTGGGTTGGAAGTGAGCCGCGATTTAAAACCCGCTTTCCCGATCTGTCATACCAATTCTCAACCGAAGCGTGGATTTCAGCCCGCCACGCGGGATGAAATGGTTCCCCCCCGGGATCATGCCGACCGTTGCGGCAGGCTGAAATCCACGCTTCAGGAGATGTCGGCGTTCACACGCTGCTTCATGATTAAGACCACAGGAGGGCCGGATTGTTGTGTTAAGAAATGTTAAGAATGCCGCTTCGGATTGCTCCCACCGGCAGGATGGCTACGCTGGCTGCCATGACCCCCGGCACGCACCGAAACCGCCCGGAGTGGCTGTTCATCGCCACCATGGTCGGAGTCTGCGGCACCCTCGCGGTCCTCCAATACCGCTGGACCGGCGATGTGGCGCGCGCCGAAATCACCCTCATGCGGGAAAACCTCTCGCAGCAGGCCGGACAGCTCTGCAAGGCCTTCGACGCGGAGCTCATTAAAAGCCGCGCCGCCCTCGTCCCTTCGGCTGCGGAACTGGACAAAAACACACCGCAGGAAGTCCACGCCGAACGCCTGCGGAAGTGGAAACAGGCCAAACGCCCGCCGATTTTCAAACGCATGGCCGTGGTCGTCAAATCGGAGGACGATCTCGAACTGCTGGAAATGAAGGTGGAATCCGAGTCGCTCGTGCCGATGGAATGGCCTGATGAATGGAGCGATCTGCGGGAAATCCTCTTGGAAAAACGGTTCGGACAACCGTCACGACCGCCCACACGCGACTCCGGGCTGATCCGGGAGTTTCCGGTGATGGAGGAACGGAAATCGAGCGCACGCACCAGCCCGCGCGATTTCGGATCACCGGGCGACCGGACTTTCAGCCCCAGCGGACGGCGCGAACGCGAATGGGTCGTTCTGGAACTGGACGCCGATTATCTTCAGAAAACCTGGTTGCCGCAGCTCGTGACGAAGTATCTGAATCCGAAGGCGGATCTTCTCTACGACGTGGTGGTCCACTCGAAGAATTCTCCTGAGGAGGTGATTTTCTCCACCGGCCCAACCGCCTTCGCAAAAGAGGCCAAACCCTTGTCCATCGAGTTCAATTTCTTCGGCACGGATCCGGAGCGGTTTCGTTTCGGATCGCCGAGCGCCCGCTGGGTGATGCATGTCGGCCATCGCGCCGGTTCGCTCGAGTCCATCGTCGCCGGCTCCCGCAAGCGGAATCTGGCCGTCGCCGCGGCGTTGAACGGACTCATCCTCGCCAGCGGCTGGATGTTGCTGCGGACGACGCGCCGCTCCCGCAGGCTGGCGGAAGAGCAGATGCGCTTCGTCGCGAACGTCAGCCACGAACTCCGCACTCCCCTCACCGTCATCCGCGGCGCGGCGCACAACCTCAAGCGCGGCATCGTCAAGGACCCCGGCGGCATCGAAAAATATTCCGGACTCATCATCGAGCATGCCGAAGCGCTCGGCGCGATGGTCGGGCAAGTCCTCGATTTTTCCGGCGACCGGCAGGGCGAACCCGTCCGCGAGCCGGTGAATCTCGGCCAGGTGCTGCACGACGCGGTCCAGACCATCCAAAGCGACACGAGATTTTCCACCTGCCGGATTAACATCCACTTGCCGGCGGACCTTCCCGCCATCACCGGCGATCCGGCCGCTCTCCGCCGGGCCATCCAGAACCTGCTCGAAAACGCCGCCAAACATGGCGGCGCGGGCGGCCCCATCGATATCGCGGCGATCGCGCGGGACCGCCGGGTGGAAATCAGCGTCGAGGATCGCGGCCCCGGCATTCCCGCCGACGAGATCGACGAGATTTTCACGCCATTCTTCAGAGGCGCCCATGCCCGCTCGAACCAAGTGCGCGGCAGCGGCCTGGGTCTCAGCCTGGTGAAGGGCATCGCCGAGACCCACGGCGGCGGCGTTTCCGTCCGCAGTGAAGTGGGAAAAGGATCCACCATCACCATCACCCTCCCCCGATGAAAGCGCGCATTTTACTCGTCGAGGATGAGCCTGGCATCGTCCAAGTGCTCGTCGATTTACTGGAGGCCGAGGGCCACGTCGTGGAAACCGCCGACGACGGCGATACCGGGCTGCGGCTCGCGTGCGGCGACTCGTTCGACCTGCTCATCCTCGATGTCATGCTGCCCGGACTCTCCGGCATCGAAGTCTGCCGGGGTGCCCGCGAGCGCGGATTCGAAGGCGGCATCCTCATGTTGACGGCGCTCGGCCGCGTGGCGGACCGGGTGCATGGCCTGCGCACCGGCGCGGATGACTACCTGGTCAAGCCATTCGATCCGGACGAGTTGCTGGCTCGGGTGGACGCCCTGCTCCGCCGCGTTCAAAAGGAGGAACCCAACCCCACGGCTCCGATCGAGTTCGGCAATGTCACCGCGGATTTCACCCTCGGCGTCTTTTCCAAAAACAGCGTCACCGTCAGCCTGGCGGCCAAGGAAGCCAACCTCCTCCGCCTGCTCGTCAGCCATCCGGGCCAGGTCATTTCGCGCGATGAAATTCTCGGGCAGCTCTGGTCGGACCAGCCCTTCATCACCCCGCGCACCGTGGACGTCCACATCGCCTGGCTGCGCCAGAAACTCGAAGACCAGGCGGACTCCCCCCGCCACATCCTCACCGTCCGCGGCGAGGGCTACCGATTCGTTAAATGATCGACATCGCCAACCTTGCCTCCAAGCCCCCCAAACAGTAGGTTCCACCCATGACCGGGCTCACCCAGCGAATTGTCAGCGAGATCGAATCCGCTCCCGAGCCGATTCAGGTGGAGGTTCTCGACTTCGTGCTTTTCGTCAAGGCGCGCGCCGGCGGCACCGTGGAACCCGCCACGTCCGAAAGCGTCCGCCGCACCTCAGGAGTCTGCGGCGGTGAGGCCTGCATCGGCATGACACGAATCGCCGTCTGGATGCTGGAGGAAGCCCGTCGCTCCGGAGTGGGTGAACTGGATTTGCTCAAGGACTACCCGGGCCTCAGCGTGAACGATCTGGAAGCCGCGTGGCGCTATGTGGAAGCCCACCGCGAGGAGATCGAGCAAGCCATCCATAAGAACCGGGAAGCGTGATGGCTTTGATCTATTCCAGCGAGAACGTTCCAAAACGCGTCGTCGAAGCACTGCGCCTGCTCGGTCATGACGTGCTCACCTCCTTCGAGGCGGGACGTGCGAATCAAAAAATTCCCGATGAAGGGGTGCTGGCATTTGCCACGGAACAGGGGCGCGCCGTCCTGACCTTGAACCGTCTCGACTTCATCCGCCCACACCGGGATCATCGTCTGCACCCGGGATGATGCCGATCCCACCGCCTTCGCCCGGCGGGTTCACGCTGCCATTGCCGACGCACGAGATCCGGTCGGACAACTGATCCGCGTGGTCCGGCCTTCGTCGTGAAATCTCCATCTGCGAAAAGAAGCTCCTGTGCTGGGTTCAACGATTGTTAGCCGGAACTGCCCCGGGCGACTCAAAGTTGATGGACGATTGGCAAGTCGGAACCCCTGCTCCGTGACCCGTGATGGGAAAATTGTACAGCGCGGTGGGGGAATCTCGCTCGGGCTGGAAAACCGTGGCGCCGCGATCCATCGGCGAGTTCATGAAGTTGATCGACATCACCGGCGGTCGGTGGTTTGAACGGGTGCGATCCTTGGAAGTCACATTGATGCCATGTCATACCCCTTTTCAAATTTCGGCCAACATCTCGGCAGCGGCAGCGGCATTGGCGAGCTGATGGACGACCTCGGCCACGCCATGGCGAACGGCGGCCCGGACCTGAAAATGCTCGGCGGCGGCCAACCCGCCCGCATCCCGGAGATGAACGCCGTCTGGCGCCGCCGGCTCGAAGAACTGCTGGAGGAAATGGGCGGCCTCGAGCGTGCCCTCACCACCTACGACCCGCCCGGCGGAAATCCGCATTTCATCCAGGCCGTCGCCACGCTCTTTCGCGAGACCTTCGGCTGGGACATCGGTCCGGAAAACATCGGCGTCACCAGCGGCGGCCAGACCGCCTTCTATTTCCTCTTCAACCTGCTCGCCGGCGAAATGCCGGATGGCAGCCGCCGGAAAATCCTCCTCCCGCTCGTCCCGGAATACATCGGCTACGCGAACCAGGGCGTCGGCGGCGGGATGTTCCGCGCCGTCACCCCGCTCATCGAGAAGACCGGGCCGCACGAGTTCAAATACCGCGTCAATTTCGACCAGCTCGAAGTCACCCCGGATATCGCCGCCATCTGCGCCTCCCGCCCCACCAACCCCACCGGCAACGTCCTCACC
>JBEDKU010000751.1:0-2543 GCA_041172045.1 Verrucomicrobiota bacterium
CCCCGAATGTCATTGTCGCCGTCGTGGACTCAGGCGTGAGCGCCACGCACCCGGATCTCGTCGGCAAGGTGTTGACCAACGGCTACGACTTCATCGCCAACGATTCCGATCCGACGGACGAAAACGGCCACGGCACCGCGGTCGCAGGAACCGTTTCCCCGGCAAGCAACAACCAGCTCGGGGTGGCCGGAGTCTCATGGAACACCCCGATCCTTCCCGTCCGCGTGCTGGATGCCAATGGTTCCGGTTCCTACTCCGCGATCGCCAGTGGAATCACCTATGCCGCCGACCGTGGTGCCAAGGTCATCAACCTGAGCCTGGGTGGCACGTCCACTTCCCGGACTCTTCAGGATGCCGTCAATTACGCCTGGAACAAACAGAGTGTGATCGTCGCCGCGGCCGGAAACAATGGCAACAACATCACCTTCTACCCCGCCGCCTGCAGCAATGTGGTGGCCGTTTCCGCCACCGACTCCGCCGACGTCCGCCCCAGCTGGTCGAACTACGGCAGCTACGTGGATGTCTCCGCGCCCGGTGCCAACATCCTGTCGCTTTACGGTGCGGACCAATACGCCTCGTGGAACGGAACGTCGTTTTCCTGCCCGGTGACTTCCGGAGTCGTCGCCCTGGCCGCCTCAGCCAATTCAAAACTCACCAACTCCCAGTTAGTTGAGATCCTCGTCAAGAATACCGACGATATCGGCGCTCCGGGATATGACATCTATTACGGCAGCGGCCGGGTCAACGCCTATCGTACGGCCTCCGCCGCCCTTGCTTTGGCCAGCAGCGATGTGACGGCACCGGTGGTGGGAATCACCTCCCCCGCCGATGGCGCGACGCTCGCTCCGACCACCCAGCGAATCGATGTGCGCGGCAGTGACAACGTGGCCGTCACCAGAATCGAGCTCTACATCGACGGCAAACTCTTCGGCACCAGCACCGCGTCCACCGCGACGTTCAGCTGGAGCACCAAGAAGGTCACCCGGGGTTCACACACGCTTCAGGCTTATGCTTACGATGCCGCGGCCAATGTAGGCACGTCCTCGTCCGTCACCGTCTGGAAATAACAGTTACCGGATTTCTCTTCCTCAGGGTTCCGCGTTTGGGGAAGCGAAGCCGTAGCCGGAATCGCTGGCGTAAAGCGACTGGCGGTCGGCCGACCACATGAAGGTCAGACGGCCGTCGGGTTTCTGTTGGACGATGAATTCCTTCGAAGCTTTGGGAAACCAAGCGGGAGCCGAAGCCAAATCAGCGGGCGAACTCGTCTGGCCCAGGGAGAAGGGGTTGCCGGCAAGCCATTCCCGCAGGGCGGGGCCGGGTTTGACGGCGAGAAACCATCCCCACTGCCTGATACCATCGGCCGGGTCGGACCATTCGCGGCGCTCGGCGTGGAGGATTTTGTCGTCACCCGCCGGCTGCCGCCAAAGGGCCTTTTGAAACACGAGTGTCGGGTCGGTGGTCGTTTTGAGCGACATCCCGTCGGCCGTCTCCTTGATCGTCGATTTCGGAACCGGTGGGGATTCCGGTGCTGGCCAAAGCAGAAAGGTGACCGCCGCCACGAGGATGGCGCCGGCGATGATCAGGAGATTTCGGGGTTTCATCAGTTGCCGGAGTTGGAATAGCTGCGGAGGAAGAGCTGGAGATCCTTCACACTTTGGGCGAAACGGTCGAGGCCGGTTTGCTCGTCATTGAGCAGCGAGTAGGCGGGGATGACGATTTTCCACTGGGTGTTCCAGACGCTGCGGCCGATCAGCCGGGAGTTGGTGAATTCCGCGGGCACCGAGCTGTAGAAATACGCCGGGTCGTCCACGGCGCGGAACGCCCCGTGCTTGCGCGGAATCCACAGGTCTTCGTTGAGGCTGCCGTCCGGAGTGAAGAACTCACTTGCGGAAAACAGGTTGGATCCGAGGTTGCGCGGCAGCGGAATCGCCTGGTCCTTGACGCTCCACGAACGGATGGTGTTGGTGTCGCCCAACGGTGGCGCGCGCATGACGTCCATGCCGGCAGGAATCAGATAGGCATACGGCGTGCCGCTGAGCGCGTTGGCATCGGAGCTCGCCGGACCGCTGGCGCCGAACACGCCGGTGGCGTAGGCGTTCATCCCGACGTAGCCCTTGAAGACGAGGCCGGCGGAGGCGATCTTCGTCGCGAAGTTGGACTGGGTGTAGGCGTTGTCCCCTGAGGCGAGCGGCCAGCCGAAGAAATTCAGCCCTTGCTCGATGGTGGTGGAGAACGGAATCACGATGCCGGGCACCGCCGAGCCGTTGGCCTTGCGGATGTTGTTGCAGTAC
Source organism: Verrucomicrobiota bacterium (assembly GCA_041172045.1). Lineage (GTDB taxonomy): Bacteria > Verrucomicrobiota > Verrucomicrobiia > Verrucomicrobiales > Akkermansiaceae > Luteolibacter. The sequence continues at coordinate 2,292 of JBEDKU010000751.1, forward strand.
ATCGCCACGTCCGGGTCGTTGAGCACGTTGCTCATGATGTGCTGCTGGATGACTTGTTTCCAAAGCGTGTCGTCATCCGCCGTCGGCTTGTCGGTGCGGATCCGGAAAAGCTCCTGGCGCAGCGAGAACACGGTGCCGTTGCGATCCGGGTTGTTGATTCCCAGGCGGCCCTTGACCACCGACCAGTCGTCGCGAAGACCACCAAGCGCGGAGGCCAACCCGGCGTCGCCCTTGCCGGTCTCGATCGGACTA
>JBEDKU010000752.1:0-3614 GCA_041172045.1 Verrucomicrobiota bacterium
CGGCAGGAAGAAGCATCACCAGCTTCCAAGCCGAGTTGACTTCGCTTTACGCGCCGCATCTACAGGACCCGACGGTGATTGTCTCGCTTGAAACCGCGGCGGCCGGGGTTTATCTGTCCGGAGAAGTTCTGAAGACGGGCAAGATTCCCTTGGAGCGTCCGATGACCGCTTTGGAAGCGGTGATGGAAGGCGGCGGATTCACCAAATTCGCCAATCCCAAGCAGGTGATCATCGTGAGGACTCAAGGTGGTAGAACCCAACGCTATGTTCTGGATTTGAAGCAGGCTCTCTACGGGGTGGATAACAATCCGTTTTACGTCAGGGCCTACGATGTGATTTATGTGAGCCAGAGCAGGTGGTAAGGTGGCGACCTGAAATGCCGGGTAACGACCGGTTTCTGACGTTCATGAAGCGAGAAACCGTTCGATCAGCTTGAGGATCTGGACTCTTCCGGTCCGGTCTTTGGATGAACTGGTAATAACCAATGGTGCTTCAGCAAGCGCCGGTGGCAGTGTTTCGAGAAAGGCCTTCACGGTGGCGTCGGTTTTTTTCGGGGATTGCTTGTCCGCCTTGGTGAACACCAGTGCGAAGGGAATAGAGCACTCCACCAGCCAACTGACGAAGCTGATATCAATCGGTTGGGGGGTGAGGCGGGAGTCGATGAGCACCAATACCAGTCGGAGGTTCTCCCGTTGTCCGAGGTAGTCGCCGACGGATTCGTTAAAATTGATTTTCTCGCTTTTTGCGACTTTGGCGTAGCCGTAGCCGGGCAGGTCCACGAGACACCAGGTGCCGTTGATGATGAAAAAGTTCAGCAACTGGGTTTTGCCGGGAGTGGCGGAGACTTTCGCCAAGTCGGATTTGTTGGTGAGCATGTTGATCATCGACGATTTGCCGACGTTGGAGCGGCCGATAAAGGCGAACTCGGGCCGATTCCAATCCGGGGCCGCTTGAAGGTCACGGGCGCTCATGTTGAAAACGGCTGACTTGATTTGCATAAATTCGATTATTGAAGAAAAGGAGTTCCCACGGGAACTCCTTTTTTGTTTTCCAGATTCAGATTCGGGACGGAGTCCACCGGTTCTGGTGGTGAGGCAACTATCTTTTTTCGATGACGACGAGCGTAATATCGTCCATTTGTGGGCCTTCGCCGGTGAAGTCCTTCAACTCTTCCTGCATCCGGGCGAGCACGGCTTCCGCTCCCTTGGGCGCTGCCAGACGAAATGATTCGCACATCCGCTCCATGCCGAATTCCTCTTCGGCGTCATCGAGGGCTTCTTTGACTCCGTCGGTGTAGAACAATACGCAGTCTCCGGACTGCAAGGTCACTTCCTGATCGCGGGTCACCCGTTCGAAGACCGCTCCACTATCGATTCCCAGAGCGAGGCCGGGTGATCGGAGGAGTTCGACCCTCCCGGTTTCCCGCCGGTATAAAAGCGCTGGTTCGTGTCCCGCACGCGAGAGGGTGAGTGTGCCAGTTGGCGCATCCAGGATACTGTATGCCATGCTGATGAACATGTCTTCACGGATGTCCGGGAAAAGCTGGCGATTGACGGCGGCCATGACGGTGGAGGGGGAATCCTCACCGGATGCGACCGACCGGAGGACGCTGCGACACATCGCCATCAGCAAGCCGGCGGGGACGCCCTTGCCGGAGACGTCGGCGATCGCGATCCCGATTTTTTGATCCGTTAGGTCGATGTAGTCGTAGTAATCACCGCTGATGATTCTAGCGGGTAGGTTGGTGCCGCTGATTCGGAAGCCCGCGACGACGGGGTCTTGCTGCGGGAGCAGGATGCGCTGCACTTCCCGGGCGTTTTTCAACTCGCTTTCGATCGCGCGTTTTTCATTGGCCTCGCGATGAATCCTCGCGTTGCCGATGGCGAATGAGGATTGTTCCGCTGCGGAGCGGAAGACGGCGAAGTCGTTAGCCGTGAAATTTCCATCCGCGTGACGGCGGGCGACGACCAGAACGCCGAGGTCTTTGTTCGCATGACGCAGGGGCGAAAGCAAAGCGGACACGTCGTCTGTGTAGCGGGAGAAGGCGTCGCTGAATGACGGGTGGCTCTTCACGTCCTTCACATGGATCGGTTCGCCCACGCTCAGGCAGTGACCGAGGATCCCCTCGTCCACGGCGACTCGTGACAGGCGCAAGTGGCTTTCGAGCGCCCGTGGATCGCGCTCGGCGCGCTTGCGGATTTCCACGGGAATCCCGATGAGGGGCGGGCACTCGTCCGACAGATAGGATGGATTGAGAAAGTCGCCCTCGGCGTTGGCGAAATAGATGGCCCCGCCACGGGCGCTGACGACCTTGTCGATGCCATCGACAATGATGCGGGAGAGCAGGGAGGGGGAGGGTTCGTTTTCTATCGCCAGTCCCAGATCGTGCAGGAAGGTGAACATCCGCTGTTCTTCGCCTTCGAGATCGTTGAATTTCTTGCGGACGGTCTTCACCTTGCGGCGTTGATTCCTCAGCGCGAGCAGCAGGACGGGCACGATCAGGGCGAAGACGGCGAGTAGAATGGTGGCGGGGTCTTGCATCGCGGGAGGCTCGGAAGTTCGGATGCTTCCTTGCGCCGAGGCTACTTGTCTTTGGGTTTCTCCGCCAGCTTCTGTTTTGCTTCGAGTTCGGATTCCAGCAGAGTGACGACGGTGGAAAACGAGCGCAGGTTTTTCTCATTGGTGTCTGCCAGCACCTGGTGGGCCTCGAGCACGTGCATCGCCTGTTGGAGTGGGCCTTGAACTCCGGGTGGATTGGGTCGTTTCAGGCTGGCCCGCACGGAGGCGATGGAGTTTTTCCAAACCGCGTTTTCAGGGTCGATTTCAATTAGAAAATCCAGGCCCAGGTCTTCGAGCGAGTGTCGGTTGCGATCCCCGGCATCCGCGATTTGAAGCACCGCACCGTCGCGCACGGACAGTCGGGTGGCCATTCCCGCAAGCGTTCCCATGAAGGTGGAGTCCATGCCCGTGCAGCCTTCCAGGTCCACCACCAGGCAATTTTCTCCGGCGGCGATTCGCTCGACGCCGAATGCTTTCACCGCGGGACTGTTCAGGAAAGATCCCTTCCCTTCACAGCGGATCCAACTGAATCCGTCAAAGATTCCGATCAAAATTGGGCATTCCGTAGTCACAGGGGAAAATGCCGTCCTACGAACGGCGAATGAAGGGAAACCATAAATTTATAAGGGGCGATGGTCAACCATCCATGCGAAAATTCAACAGGACTCACCGCCATAGGTAGGATTGTCGCGTGGCGATGATCCGTTTGTCCCGCATCAGTGTGGCTTTCCATGTCAGCACCTTGCCGTGGGTGAAATAATCCTTGCCGAGCACCGCGAATTCGACGGCTCCCGATGAATCGGATGAAGGGAATTTTTTCTCCATTTGTTTCACCAGACTGGCGCTGGCCGCTTGCTGGAATTGGAAAATCACCTCGACCTCGCCTTTGCCCGCCCCGGCAGGGTCTTTCCAATACAGAGTGAAATATTGTCCGAGCCTTTCCCTTCGGTCAGCGGCGCTGATGGCGCCGTGTAGCCGGCGCTGTTTTTCCATCATCGCCATGGGATCTTCTCCAAGCGTGATGATCTCGGTTCTAAGATGTAATTGTCTTACCT
>JBEDKU010000753.1:0-2638 GCA_041172045.1 Verrucomicrobiota bacterium
CGCGCCGTTGAGCAGGGACTTGCCGGAGGGATCGGTGACGTTCCAACGCAGCTCGCCGGTCACCGCTTGCAGGTGATCGCTGGTCAGCCAAAGATTCACGCTTCCCTTCGCGGCATCGGCCACGCCGGAGGCCAACAACGGCGCGTAAAAATGTTTCGCCCGATAGTGCAGGGCTTTCCAGCGGCCGAAGGAATCCACCGACGACCATGAGGTGCCGGGCCAGATGTCGTTATACTGCCAATAAACGCAGCCCATGCTTTTGGGCATTTCCCGCCGCCACAGGTTCGCCGCGTATTCGATGCCGTAGGCTTGGTTGATCTGGCTGAGCCAGAGGGTGCTTTCAAAATCCTTCGGCTCGCGGAAATACAAGCGCAGGATCTCCATCAGCTTGTTGTTGCCGATGGTCCCGTCTTCCTTGCCGCCGAGATACATGCGGCCGGAGCGGCCGTGCAGCTTCATGATCGGCGAGTAAACGTCATTACGATCCTCTGGCGCGGTGTAAGAAGCGACGGTTTGCGGGGCGGGCCAGGATTGGAAACCGAACTCGCTGAGAAACCCGTGGATGTCGCCATAGGCCTCGAACGATTTGCCCTCGTGCCAGACTCCCCAGTAATGGACGTCGCCGCAATCCGGCGAGCCGGTGACGTAGTCGCTTTGCGGCGCGTGGGCTTTGACCACCTCGCCCAGCGTATCGCGGAACAACCGATAATAATCCGCCTCGCTCATCTTGTCCGCCGTCCACTCGTCGGTGCCGCGGAACATCATGATTTCATTGTTGCCGCACCAGAGGGCGATGCTCGGGTGGTGGCGGAGCCGACGCACGTTGTCGCGGGCCTCCTGCCGCACGTTTTCGAGGAACGCGGGATCGAAGGCCGGATACGTGCCGCAGGCGAATTTGAAATCCATCCACACGCAGATGCCGAGCTCGTCGCAGGCATCGAACAAGGCATCGTCTTCATAACAACCGCCGCCCCAGAAGCGCAGTGAGTTCATGTTGGCGGCCACCGCGTCCTCCACGTGGCGGCGCATCGCTTCCTTGGTGACCCGGTTGGGAAACATGTCGAGCGGGATGGAGTTGGCGCCCTTGGCGAAAAACGCCACGCCGTTGACTTCGAAGTGCATCGGCTCGTCGCCGCATTTCGGGATCGCCTTCAGGGTGCGCAGGCCGATGCGTTTGCTGCTCGCGTCGAGCAATTTTCCCGCCGGATCAAACAGTTCGGTTTTCACCGTGTAGAGCGGTTGCGAGCCCATGCCGGCGGGCCACCAGAGCTGCGGCTTCGGGATGATCAGATCCGCGGTGCCCTGGCCCATCGCCAGCGTTTGTTCCGCGCTGGCGAGCGTCCTGCCATCCGGCCCGCTCACCGTGACGCGGGTCTTGAGCGGCGCGGCGAGAGTGGGCGGCGCGGCGGTGATTTTCACCTGCAAGCCCACGGCTCCGGGCCGCAAATGGTCCTGCAGGATCAGCACGTCGTCGAGGCACGCCGTGTCATAAGCCACCAGCGAAATGCCGCGGAAGATGCCGCAGGTGAGCAGCGTGGGACCCCAGTCCCAGCCGAAATTGCACGGCGTCTTGCGAATATAGGCGGCACCCGGGTGCGCCCAAGTCGGCAGCGGACGGGCTTTTTCCCTTTCCGCGATGTAGGGAAGCACCGAGTCGAACCGCACTTCGATCCGGTTTTCCCCGGCCTGGAGGAAATCGTTCGCCTTGAACTCCCAGGTGCGGAACATGTTGTCGGTCTTGCCGATTTCCCTGCCGTTGATGCGGATCGTCGCCAGCGTGTCCAACCCCTCGCAGCGCAGCAGCACGGTCTCGCGGGCCTTCCACGCCGCCGGCAGCGTGAAGGTGTGTTGATAGTTCCACGTCCGTTCGCCGATCCACTGCTGGCTCCCCTCGTTATCGCGGAAAAACGGGTCCTCGATGCGCTTCGCCGCGATCAGGTCGGTGTGCACGCTGCCGGGCACCGTCGCTGGAAACCAATCGCCGGTTTCACCTTCGGAGACCTGCCAGGCACCGCCAAGGTCCAGACGTTCCAAAGCCGCCATGCTGAGCGGAAGGCATGAAATCAGTGCCAGGCAGGCGGATCTAAACAGGAATCGATTCATGGAATTGTCGGCGCAATTAAATCAGGCTTCCCCGGTGCAATTGCCACGGCCGATGCGGCAACCCTTGATGCCATAGAACGCAACGTAGGCGAAGGCGATGATTGGCACGATGAAGGAGAACTGAATGCCCATCTTGTCAGCCAGCGCTCCCTGAAGCGGCGGCAGAATCGCGCCGCCGAGCACGGCCATGACCAGGAGCGAGGAGGCCTGGCTTTTGAGCGGGCCAAGCCCCTCGATGGCCAGCGAGAAAATGTTCGACCACATCACCGAGCAGAACAACCCGACACCCAGCACCGACCATTTTGCCAGATCGCCTTCGGCGACCATGCCGATGATCAACAGCCCGATGATCAGGGCGCTGAACAAGGCGAGCATGCGCCGGGCACTGGCGGCTCCCAGATAGAACGCGACCAACAACAGCGCCAGCGGTGCGCCGTAGTGCAGCGCGTTCTCGAGGCCGGAGGACAGCCAAATGACCCCGAACGCGAGCACCGGGGTGAGGACGACCAGCGAGTTTTTCAGGGCGCTCCGCATT
>JBEDKU010000754.1:0-3100 GCA_041172045.1 Verrucomicrobiota bacterium
AGGCGCGCCCTCCAGCACTTCGAATCTCAACATCCAGCCCAACGGCCGCCTCGAAGTCCGCCCTGGTGACACGCTCGGCATCAGCGGCACCGTCACCCTCGGAGGAAACCTCGATGTCGTCGCCCCGCCCGGCCTGGTGCCCGGCACCAGCTATACCATCCTCAACAAAACCAGCGCCGGAGCCGTTAGCGGCTCATTCACCGGCAAACCCACAGGCTCCACCTTCACCGCCAGCGGCTACACCTGGCAGATCACCTACACCGGCGGCACCGGCAACGACATCGTCATCACCCTCCAACCCACCGCCCTCACCGCCGCCGAATCCTGGCGGAAGCTCCACTTCGGCACCACCGAAAACGCCGGCGACGCCGCCGACACCTACGACGGCAACCACGACGGCGAAAACAACCTGATGGAATTCGCCACCGGCCAAGACCCGCTCGCCGCCACCCTCGCCCTCACCATCCTCGCACTAACACCCGGCCCCGATCTCGAATTCACCTACACCCGCAACCGCGACGCTTTCAACGAAGGCTATCTATTCACCGTCGAATCCAGCGACACCCTTGCCCCGCCGTGGACCACCTTCGGCCCCGGCTCCGTCATCGTCGACGGTCCGGTGCAAACCGTGAAAGCCATCCTCGCCCCAGGAATCTCCAGCCGCTTTGCACGATTGAAAATTGCCTCCCCCTAAATTTCCGCACACACTTCCGCACCATGGTGCGATTCCTGTTATCCCCGCTTCTCCTCCTGCTCCCGGCTGTCCTTTGCTGCGGCCAGACACCCCGAATTGCCGTCGATTGGCCCGCATTCCTCGGTCGCCACGATCTGATCTGGGAACAGCTTCCGCGCCAGTGGAACGAAGGCGCATTCGTGGGCAACGGCCAGCTCGGCATGATGGTTCACGCCACGCTCAAGGACAACCGCATCGACTTCCATCTCGGCCGCCAGGATGTCACCGACCACCGCAAGGCCCCGGAACGGAAGACCTCCATGGGCGTCAAGGACGCGACCGTCATGTGGGATTTCCCCCGCCTCGACATCGGCCGCATGGCCCTCCGCCCGGCGGGAAAAATCAAGGACGGCACGCTGCGCCAGCACCTTTGGAACGCCGAAATCACCGGCACCATCACCACCGACCTCGGCGAGCTGAAACTCCGCGCCTTCACCCCGCGCGACCGCATGGTCCAGATCATCCAAGTCACCTCCACAGAGAAATCCGCCGATGGCTCGCCCGCCCCGTGGAAATGGGAATTCCTCCCTGGGAATCCGATTTCCCCCCGCGCCGTGGTCTTCCCGGATCAGGCGAAGAAATCCGGCTACATCACCAATCCAAATCCAGTCATCTCCTCGCAGCACGAAATTTCGATCTGCACCCAATCCCTAACCGCCGGCGGCGATTACGCCACCGCCTGGCATGAAAGACCCATCCCCGGCAACCGCGGCTCCACCCTTTTCATCGCAACCGCCAACGAAGTCCCCGCTGCCGGAAAATCCGCCGGCGTTGCCAGCAACGAAGTGAAAGCCGCCGCAGGCGCGCCGTTCGACGCCCTGCTCGAAGAACACCGCAAGTGGTGGCACACGTTCTATCCGGATGCCTTCCTCACCGTGCCGGACGCCCGGATGGAAGCGTTCTACTGGATCCAGATTTACAAGTTCGCCGCCGCCTCGCGCGAGGGCGGCCCGGCGGTCGATCTCTTCGGCCCGTGGTTTCGCACCTCGCAATGGCCCGGCATCTGGTGGAACCTCAACATCCAGCTCACCTACTGGCCGGTCTATGCAGGAAACCGCCTCGCCCTCGGCACGAACTATTTGGACGTGGTGGACACCCATTTCGACGAGCTGTTGGATAAATTCAAAACCCAGCCCCTTCTCGGTGATTTCGGCTGGGCGATGCACAATTACTGGTGGCAGCTCCGCTTCGCCGGCGATTGGAAGGGCGTCCACACCCGCTGGCCCCCCAAGGCCAAGGCCGTGCTCGCAGGATACCTCCCGCGCCTCAAGGAAAACGCCGCGGGCCAGCTCGAACTCGGCGAAATGGGCTCGCCCGAATACCACGGCTTCAAGCCCTATCCGAACACCAGCTACAACCTCGCCATCCTCCGCTGGCTGCTCAACTCCCTGCTGGAAGCCGACGCCCGCTCCGGCAAACCCGCCGACCCGGACGCCGCGGAATGGAAACGCATCCTCGCCAGACTCATCCCCTACCCGGTCGATGAAAACGGCCTTCGCATCGCCACGAACCAGGCGGTGGACATGTCACACCGCCACTTCTCGCACCTGCTCGGGCTCTACCCGCTCTATCAACTTGATCCCACCTCCGCCGCCGACCGCGAGCTCGTGGTGAAATCCGTGCTCCATTGGCACAAGATCGGCGGCGGCAAGGAGCTGGCCGGATACTCCTACACCGGCGGCACCTCGCTCTATGCCTCGCTCGGCATGGGCGACGAGGCGCGCGACATGCTCCACCGCTTCCTCACCGGCAACATCGGCATCAGCAGCCTGCTACCTAACACCCACTACGTCGAAAGCGGCGGCCGCAACCCGGTTATCGAGACGCCGCTCAGCGGTGCCTCCGCCCTCATGGACCTGCTGCTCCAGAGCTGGGGCGGAAAAATCCGGGTCTTCCCCGCGATGCCGGGCGATTGGAAATCATCCGCATTCTATCAACTCCGCGCCATCGACGGATTCCTCGTCAGCGCCAACCGCAAGGACGGCCGCACCGAGTGGATCCACCTGACCAGCGAAGCCGGCGAAACCTGCGTCATCCGCGTGCCCGATTGGAAAGGCCCGCTGCAAGTCACCGGCAACCGCCCGCATACCGCCACCGAAACCGCTCCGGGCGAATGGAAAATCGACCTGAAAAAGGGCGAAAACGTCCTCATCCACCCGGCAGGAGCCAAGGTCGTGCCGGTCATCGCGCCTCTCCCGGTGGAGTCTAACGCCATGAACCTCTACGGTGCGAAAAAAGGCGGCGAAATCAAACAGATCCAAGCCTGGCCCGAACTTCCCCTACCGAAATAAATTTCAGCGCACGATGACATTCTCGGTATCCCCCCTCTTTTCGATCCATTTCACGCTGCCAGGCGGCTCCTTGCTG
>JBEDKU010000755.1:0-2849 GCA_041172045.1 Verrucomicrobiota bacterium
GCGCCATCCGTCGCCGCGCTTCAGATGGGCGAGGGCACATCGGGACAGTTCACCGTGAGTTTGACCGGTCCGCCGAGCTCGGATCTCAACGTGACTGCCACCCGCGCATCCGGTGATAGTGACGTGACGGTCACTGCCGGAAGCTCGCTGACGTTCACTTCTGCGAATTTCGCGACACCACAGACTGTCACCCTCTCCGCCGCCGAGGATGCCGACTCCGTGGATGATATCGCCGTCATCGCCATCCAGGCACTCGGACTCACCGCGCAGACGGTCAATGTCACCGTGACCGACAACGAGACCATCGCCCCCGCTTTCACCTCCACGCCGGACACCTCGACGGTCGTCAACGCGCCTTATTCCTATCAGGCGACCGCCAGCGGGCAACCCGCGCCTACGTTCTCGCTCGTCGCTCCGCCCGACGGAATGACCATCCACCCCACCACCGGCGTCATCACGTGGACACCTGCCGCGATCGGAAGCTTCGCTGTCACCATCGCCGCCGGCAACGGCACCGCTCCGGATGCGAGCCAGTCGTTCGACCTGCAGGTGGTGACGGACCAGCCGCCGGTTGCGTCGATGACCCAGCCCTATCCGGGAGAGATTGTTTCCGGAGCCGGAGCCGAGTGGTTTGGCGACGGAGCTGATGATGTCGGCTGCACGCAGGCCGAGTTCTTCATCGATGGCGTCCTGGTGGATACCGACGTCAACAACGGCGGCCACTATCACATCGGTGGCACCCACCTCCTGTGGAACACCACCCTTCTCAGCAACGGCGCCCACACCCTGCGCATGACCGTGACCGACACCGCCGGGCAGACCGGCAGCATCGAGATCGAAGTCATCGTCGCCAACGGCATCGCACCGCTCGATGGATGGAAGTTAGCGAAATTTTCCGAAGCGGAACGGCTGAACGAAGCGATCAGCGGCAACGAAGCCGATCCGGAAAACGACGGCTTCACCAACCTGATGGAATACGCCCTCGGCCTGGAGCCCAAACTACACGCCGACCCGGTGAGGCTTCCAGGCGTCATCATGGAGTCGGACTATCTGGCCCTGAAATATCGTCGCCCCGTCAACGGCCGGCCCGGGCTGTCGTACACCGTCCAGGTCGGCGGAAATCTATCCACCTGGGCCAGCGGACCGACCGCGACCACTCCGGTCGGCATCACTCCGAACGGCGACGGCACCGAAACCGTTATCGTCCGCGACAATGTGCCGGTCAGCGGGGAAGGCCAACGGTTCATCCGTCTGCAAGTGCCTTCGCCGTGAGGGTTTTTTCATCCGGGAGTGATCCTAGGTTGCATCCCCCGCCAGCGATTCTAAGAATGGCGACGGAAAACGGATTGAATACCCAAGGATGCTGACAGACGAACAAATCGAGGAAATGATGGCGCGCGTGCGCAAGCTGGAGCTCAAGGCCCGCCGCTTGGTGCGCGAATCGTTTTCCGGCGAATATCTATCGTCATTCCGCGGGCAGGGCTTGGATTTCGACGACTTCCGCGAATACCAGCACGGCGACGAAGTGCGCTTCATCGACTGGAACGTGACCGCGCGGATGAACATGCCTTACGTCCGGAAATTCCGCGAGGAGCGCGAGCTATCGGTCGTCATCGCGGTGGATGTCTCCGGCTCGGCCGACTACGGCAGCGTCTCGCTCAGCAAACGCGAGGTCGCGGCGGAAACGGCGGCGGTGCTTGGATTCAGCGCGCTGCACAACGGCGACAAGGTCGGCCTGCTCGTCTTCGCCCACGAACCGATCCTGTTCATCCCGCCGGAAAAAGGCAGCCGCCACCTGCTGCGGATGATCCGCGAAATCCTTGTCGCGAAACCGGTGCAACCTGGCACCTCCGTCGCCGAAGCCTGCGATTTCCTCGTCCGCACCCTACGCCGCAAGTCCGTGGTTTTCCTGGTTTCCGACTTTTTCTCCGATCCGCTCGACAAGCCGATCGGCAAGCTTGCCAAGAAGCATGAGACCATCGCCCTGCGCGTCATGGACCCGCTCGAAGCCAAGCTGCCGAAGGGGGGCAAGGTGGTGATGGTGGATCCGGAAACGGGATTCGAAACCCTCGTGAACACCGACAACCCGAACCTGCGCATGGGCTACGCCAAGCTCATGAAAAGACAACTGGAAGGCGTGACGGCGGTTTTCAAGAAACACGGCGTCGATGCCGCGGACTTATTGACCGACGGCGACACGCTGGCCGCGCTGCACAAACTCCTGAAAAAACGCAGCCGGCGCCGCTCCGGATAGAAACCCGATGAACGAAAAAGCCGGAAAATTCGAACTCATGGAACCACCCTCGCCCGAGGCCCTGGTGCCGGACTCATGGTTCGAGCCGTGGATGCTCGCAGTGGCGGTCATCGTCGTGCTCGCGGTGCTGGCGTTCCTGCTGTTGCGGAAGAAAAAAGCGATTCCATTCGATCCGCAGGCGGCACGTGAGGCCGCCCACACCGAAGCCGCCGGCGCGCTCGCCCAGATCGATTCCACCCACGCCCGCGACGCGGCCGTCCAGGCCTCACTCATCTTGCGGAAATACCTGTCACTCGCCGCCGGAGATCCGGCCTTGTTCGAAACCCATGAGGAAACCCTCTCGCGGCACGAGGCTTTCAACGGATTTTCCGACGAGGCCCGCCATGCCGCCGGATCCGGCTTCTCCCGGCTTGCTGCGTTGAAATACTCGCCGGCTCCTCCCGACGTCGCGCCAAGCACGGTGATCACCGAGTCCAACTCGCTGTTGGAAATCCTTCACCACGGATTCAAGGCATGAGCTCGTTTCTCGAACATTTCCGCTTCGCGCATCCGGGCTGGCTGCTGCTTTTGCTGCCGGCGCTGCTGCTGCTCGCAC